>JASHSF010000092.1 GCA_030036955.1 Nitrososphaerales archaeon | reverse complement strand
TGCTTTTTAAGTCTTCTGCGACAAACGTTTGAATTTCTCATGAAAAAGTCTCAGTGCTAAAAATCCTGCCGTATTTACCTGCCGTCGAAGAAAAATTTCCAGAGTGATCAATTGCTGTCGCCATCACCTAGTCACTTTTTCTCCTTCGTCCGTCCAGCCCTTTGACCATTTTCCTGATTTCGGCTACGAGTTTTGTATTGTCATCAGCAATGCGAATAATTTGATCGATCATATCTAGCACTGCAACTTTTGAATCCGGTTAGGATCTTAGTTCGTCCTTCAACAACTCGGCTGGCAAAATACTGACTTGGACATTTTCGATGATTTGATCCAGCCTGTTCGAAATCTGGTCGTTGATGAGCTCGCCTGAAACGCTTTCTGGCGCTCTGGAGTAACCGGAAGAAAACTCCGAATTACTTTCAGTGTGATCCAATCAATCGCTCTGCTATCTTGTAATAGCAGCTTGAATATCTATCCAGCTCTAAAATTGCTCTAGTTTTTTTCTGGTTTCATGCGGATGCAAAGAAACTATAGCGGGTTCAAAATAAAACAGACGAGTTCTCTAGTCCCTGCACTAAGATTTAGATCTACGGATTTTCCCTGGCGAACTCTTCTTTTTCTTCTTGTTCTTCGGTCTCCACAACCTTTGCTTCTCGATTCAAGGCTCGCGCCTCCGCACCCCTTCTTACTTTTTTGGAGTCGTTTCGCTCCTGTTCAGTTCTGCGCCGTTTGCCAGACTCGGTTGACATTGAAATCGAGTACTGTGCGGATGAATCACGTATATGCATGTTGTTGAGGGCCATGATTAACAATTTCAGTTTCTCTTGGTTGCACAAAATGAGTTCATCAGAGGGCTACTACACTAGGTAACTATGGCTGCAGCAGACGAGCTAAAGCATATTGCTAGGGCGACTTGAAGGGTCGTTCGAAGACCCCTTTGGATACTGAATCGCGGGATTCTAAAAATAGTTTTTCGAGTCCCAAGAAATTCACCGGTCAACTTTCTGACCAGCTGTTTCACAATTACTCTGCCTGGCTGTACGTAGCTGCGGGCGCGCTCTATTTGGTTGGGGTCTGGGAGCACGTTCCCTTTGCTGGTGGTCACATTTACAGCGACATCATCACGGTGTTCCAAGAAAGATTCCTGACGTTTTGCACAACTTCTCCGTGCAGGCTCGGAACGCCCTACATCAACAACTTCGTAGAGTATCCGGTTTTAGTTGGATTCTTCATGTGGGCTATGGGCAGTCTTGCTGGCTACATTCCGATATCACTTCCGCCAAATCAGCTCGCCGACTATTACACATACACTGCCCTATTCCTCCTCATTCCCACGTTCCTCCTCATTCGCGAAACTCTGAAAGTTGCGGAAATGATTGGCGTCGGACAAAAGCACAAACGAACTTTTCTCTTCCTAGTGGCGACGCCAAGCTTCATCTTCATGCTCCTGCTGAATTGGTACGTGATTGGAACGTTCTTTGCGATTTATGGGCTACGCAAGTTTCTTGAAGGGAGTCGTCTATGGAGCGGCATCCTTCTCGGCATTTCGGCATTGACAAATCTCATTACAGTCGTACCTGCGCTTGGCATGTTGTTCGGTGCAAATAACTGGAAGGAGAGAGTTAAATTTCTTTGCGGGATCGGAATAGTGCTCGTCGTAGTATACATTCCCCTGCTGATTGTCAACTCTTTTCCCCATTCTTACATCAACTCGCCGCCACTTGGCACAACATCGATCGAGAGCTTTGGATTCGTTCCTCTTAATACGAACATCATTACGAATTTTCTTTCCTACCAGCAAAACTGGTATATTGAAGGATCCTGGATGCTAGCCTTTATAGGGAATCTCAACCCTCTGCGTCACGATATTTTTCCAATCCTTTTCGTTGTACTTTCTGCAGCAATATTGTACAGGGGTTTCAAGCTCAAGCAAAACGCTGTTACTTCTTCGGACAGATCGAAGCTAATCGTCCACATGAGCTGGCTCTTTACATTTGCATTCTTGTTCTCTACGTACGTTTGTACGCCCCAAATGAATATCGTGGTTCTTCCTTTTTTTGTGCTTATGCCGATCGCGAGTTATCCGGAATTTTTTGCATTCGACGTCGTCAACTCTCTTGTGATAGTTTGGGGATTCTCGTCTCCATTGCTATTCATCGGACTAAACTATCATGTGCCTTCTAGCTGGCAATTCCAATTGCCGGGAGCGCCAATCTGGGATGCTCCGAACCAGCTTTTCGCAGTGATAAGATCTTTCTGGATCGGCAAATTCCTAATATTTGATGGTTTGATTTTTCCTCGGGGACCGTTCGCCACCAAGAGGCTTGTCGCGCCCGCAATGCAGGTATCCAAGCACGCGACAGAACTGAACTCTAACCCAGCGTGAATGCAACGGTTATAAGAAATGCGAAAAGGTAAGGAATTCGAATTCTCATTTCCACCTCAAGTCAAGCATCCTGTGAAATCATTTTTCAGAAGAGAGATTAAATTTGTCCAGTCCGCCGCAACCGGATAGCCTTCCTACTTCTGCTCCAGAGAAATTTCCAGTCGATCTCCGAAACATTATGCGCTATTTTGCGAGCGCAGTGACAGTGACAACCGGTGCCATGGATACAGGAGAACTATTTGGTCTCACAATTTCGGCTTTTGTTTCGGTGTCGTTAGATCCGCCGCTCGTGTTGGTTTCAATCCGTAACGAAAGCACAGCGAAAGATCTGTTCATTAGAGCAAAAAAGTACTGTGTAAACATCCTGTCAGCAGATCAACAGAAAATTGCTGAAAAATTCTCATTATCAGGAGAGGGTGGCAGGTTCCAAAATCTTGATTATTATTTTGGAAAGGGAGGTAGTCCAATAATCAGGGGGTGCATCGGCTATATCGATTGCAAACTAGTTGAGGCAATCGCTGCGGGTGATCACACTCTCATGATAGGCGAAGCTCTCGACGTCGGGTACGAGAAAAAAGATCCACTTTTGTACGTGGACAGAAATTACGCTCGAATTGAAAATCCGAAACGCGATTAATTCGAAGCAGGTTCGTTTTTCTGCGGCACACTTTCCTCGGTTTCAGTGACCTGAGGAGGTGGCGTCGCCACGGTCTCATTCTTCATCTTGTTTCCCTGTCGAATAGCGTTGCCCCAGACGTACACCAGTGCGGCAACGAATAGAGCAATTATCGCTCCTCCGGTATAGAACTGCAACGAGGGTGTTCTGACAAAAAGGACAATGAGAGCGAATGCGACGAGCAACCAAAGAAGTATTGCTAAAATGGGATTCGCTTTCACGACTTGCACCAATTTTAATTGAAACACCGTGAGTTAATATAAATATGGTCTGCGATTTTAGAGCTCAATGCCAACCAGATAGCTGCATTGCGGAAACTACTCTTCCCACCGCAAGAACTAGGGCAGCTCTGCGCATATCCAAGTTATGTTTTTCTGAATGATTCAGTACGTCGTGAAAAGCCTTCTTCATTTTTTCTTCTAGGCGGTCATTTACCACTTCGATCGTCCAGTGATCTCTTGCCAAATTTTGAACCCATTCGAAATAGGAGACCAAAACTCCTCCCGAATTTGCCAGAATATCAGGCACGAGTGCAATACCGCTCCGATCGAGTATTTTGTCCGCCATGGGGGTTGTGGGCCCGTTTGCAGCCTCGACGACTAGCTTCGCCCTAATTTTACTGGCATTCCCTTCGGTTATCTGATTTTCGAGAGCAGCGGGAATCAAGATATCCGCGTCGCTTTCAAGAAGCTCCTCGTTCGATATCGGCTCTGCTCCAGGAATCTTTGACACGGAACCATTTTTCGCGGCAAGTTCCGCCAGATGAGAATAATCGCCCTCGAAGAATCCGCCGTTTGAAAGCCTCGCTCCTCCGAAGACGTCACTGACCGCCACAATTTTTGCTCCCATTTCCATAAGAGACCTTACGCAGTTAGAACCGACGTTTCCAAATCCCTGCACGGCGACGGTAACGTCCTTCATTTCTTTTTTGAGCAATGACCTGACGGCTTCTCTAGCACAGATGACAACGCCTCTCCCGGTTGCCGCTTCCCTTCCTTCTGAGCCTCCGAGCTCTATGGGCTTACCAGTGACCACTGTTGGCACACTGTGGCCCTTCAGGCGCGAATATTCGTCCATGAACCACGCCATCGTCTGGGCATTGGTATTCACGTCCGGTGCCGGAACGTCGACCTCAGGACCGATGTCTCTTTCAATGGCGTCTACGTACTTTCTCGTCAAACGCTCTAATTCGTCATGTGATAACTTGCTGGGATCAAAAGTGATACCGCCTTTAGCTCCGCCGAATGGAATATCGATCAAGGAAGATTTCCAAGTCATCCACATCGAGAGAGCTTTGACTTCCGCGAGAGAAACGCTCGGGTGGTACCTGATACCCCCTTTGAAAGGTCCGCGGGCGTTGTTGTGCTGCACCCTGTACCCCTGGAAGGTAATCGCACTACCGTCAGCTAGTTTGATCGGAAGAGAGACCGAGATCTGTTTCATAGGGCTCTTTAGAATCTCATAGTATTCTGGATCTACCGAGAGGATATCTGTAATCGACGCCAGCTGTGCTAGTGCGTTATTGAAGGGGTCGTCAGATTCCAAGGAGATCTTATCCTTTATGTTGTTTGATTCTTTCTAAAATAAAACAAGCACAATTTTCGGAACAGTAAAAACGATAGCTGCACATACCTTATTTTAACACGCCATATTTACTTACCGAATTCTGGATCCAAAATTCACAAATATGGAGGACGGGTTCATCTTCATTCCAAGTCGTTAGACTAGCGCAATATCAAAAGTTCAGAACAGATTCTCCCAAGCGCCAAAGGAAGCCACTACATGTCATCCCCTCCCAATAGCAGGAAAAGCAAGCTCAGATATTTGCGCTATTTGCTCTATTTTTCTCTCATTCTAGTCATCATCTTTGGATACTTTGCAATTTCTTTTGCGACGGATGAGCCCTCTCCATTTACCATTGTAACCGGCACGAGTATGACCCCGACGATTCTCGCGGGTTCGATTGCCATGCTCGATAAAGTTCCCTTCGACCAACTAAAAGTGGGAGAAATCATTGTCTTTACTCCGCCTGTTTCAGTGCTGGGTGGATGCGACAGCGGTCCGTCAGGCCCGCTGACCAACGAGGCTCCAGGGAACCCGTGTTTCGTTATTCATCGAATCGTCGATATTCGACATATGCCAAACGGCGGGCGAGAGCTCATGACAAAGGGTGATAACAACAGTATTTCAATTCCTGGAATTGACTTCTGGATTACGCAATCCATGTACGTCGGGATGGTGATTCTTCAAATTCCTATCGCAGGATACCTCACACAGGCACCGTACAATGAATACCTCGCCGCAATTTTGTTTATCTTGTTTGTATTAGAATTATACTGGGAAAGAAGAGCTAAAGCTCCTGAACCCGCAAAAACCACTTCCCTCGAAACGCCCCAACTGCCAAAGACAGCTTCAAATGATTTAGGCGCTTTGCGGTAGGCTTCTAGTTCAATTTAAAGCTCTACTGTCACAACAAAAAAGCGTCGCTTGCGCCTTTGATTTATATGTCAACTCCGTGACAATCCACGCAAGGGCGGCCAAATTTTTACCGCTCTCGCACCTGGTGCGAGTTGCGCAACTATTGTAGCTTCACTAGCTAAGAGCTACAATTCTTGTATGGCTCTGAATAAATAGATATAGGGGGCCAATTTTTCAACGGCGGGCGGGTCCCGAATGAAAAATGCACAGGATGATGCACAGATTTGTGTACGAAAAAAGTAGATTTCGCTTTCACACAGGCGGGAAACCGAGTTTCCACTCAAAGTTTCAGGCCTTTCCGGCAACTCCTGAAACGTAGATCATCCTTAAGATTGCTGGATCAAAGAGTGCTACACTTTCCAGATTTCTATCCCGCCTTTTTTGGCAGCCGCCGAGACGTACTTGTGGATCCTGGAGCACGCAATTCCGATTCTAAGCATGTCCTTTGGCAATTTTGCAATCTCCTCGTAGCCTGCACCGAGGCGCAGAATCTGCCCGAGTGCGGCATCGGTTGCCTCACGCTCAACCTCGACCATGACCTGGCGACCAAGGGCATCTCTGAAAAGCAAATCCGCTTTCCCAGTTGAAGTGTCGACCTCCTCAGCAATGAATACCAACCCCGGTTCGAGAATTGAGGGAGATTCCTTCAGGCGCTCCGCGAGCGACGTTTCCATTTCGCCGCTCAGCGGAACGAGTTTTGGTAAATTGTTTTCGAGATGGCTCAGTCCAGAGGGGATATCATAGTAGGTCTCGCCGACGCGGCAAGGGAAAACGTAAACCGGTTTCTTCTTTGACTTTACCAGCAGAACTGGCGTGTTTCCGAGGTTCAATTTTTTCGATTTCGAGAGCGGCAGCATACTTCCCCTGGAAGTGACAATCGACCCCCTTTCTTGAGGAATTATTCCTCTAATCTCTGAAACAATATGCTCGGTTTGTCTCTGGCGCAGTTCTTTTGACTCAAACCGCTCGAAGCGGACTCTGTGCTTGTGCTGCAATCTGTAGCATTGATTGATCAGAGCGCCGATACTGCTCGAGTAGCTTTTTGTTTCCTTGTCGTAAAACAGCTCAAGATCCAGTTTTGACATTTTTTGTACTCATCTTCGTATCGCAAGCAATTGTCTGCGAGATTTGAGCAGGTCAGTTTGCTACTCGATAAATCTTTTCAATGCAATCGAAATCAGCACGGTCGTTGAATTGTCCTCGGGAGACCTTCATCAGGCGATCGACTTGAATTGCAGTCATTTACCTGAACCCTTTTCCTTCCCGCGAGACGAATGAGAAGCCGTTTCTCGATCGATATCCTGTTCTCTCTTGGATCTTGCATGCGCCAGAATCACTTTTTGAGTAAGGGCATTCGGGATCTGCCTTTCTTTCGGATCCCGGGCGCTCGAGGCCGTACCTGTCGTAACCAGATTTGCCCTCAGAGATGGAATTCTCTTTCGCTGTCCAAACTATTTTGCACATTACATTCGCGCTAAATATATACAATAAATCTAAACAACCTTTTTGACACCCGGCGAAAAGAGTGTTCAGCAATAGCGTTTCCAAGTGTTTCCAAAATGAAATTGCCTAACCTGCGTCTTGCCCTTTCCTTTGCGCGAGAGAATTACTACATTTTGGGGGTTCTTGGTTATGCTTCGATTCTCTTGTTCAACTATTTCCGGTATGGTTTGCTGTTTCAGTATTCGGAGGGGTTCTACGCCCTCTTCGCAATTCCGGTCGTCGTTTTCATCCTCCATAGGAAGGGTAAGTCGCAGGAGTTCCTTCGAAAATGGGTCCCCTTCATCGTCATACTCCTCTCATATGAGGCTCTGGCGGGCATAGTCGGGCAGATGGTTTCGGATGGGGACATAGTTCATCTCAACACTTTGGACGAAGCGCTCTTCGGGTTCAACGTGACCGGGGCAGTCCAGCAGCACTTCCTCTCGCCCAGTTTAACGACGATCACTCTTTTTCTTTATAGCTTGCACTTTCCTCTGATAATAATAGCTTCAGTTTTTCTCTGGTTCGCGAAGAGATCGCTCTTCAACAAATACGCTCTTTCCATGGTAATGACTTCGTACGTTTCGCTCTCCGTATTCGCTCTCATGCCAAGCGCTCCCCCGTGGTACGAGGGGGTAGCGAAGAATCTTGTAGCAGCTGCAAATACTGCTTCGACGTCAAGCTTGTCTTCTGGATCTTCCATTCTAGCGGGTTACCTTCATCTCACGATGCTTATCGAGTCGGACAAATTCGCGGCCTTTCCCAGCTTGCACGCCGCCTACGTGGTACTGTTCTGCTACTTTATGATGAGATACCGAAGAGTTCTCGGTTGGATCACGATTCCGATCGTTTTCGGAGTGTTGTTTTCAACTCTCTATCTGGGGCAGCATTATCTCATTGATTTGATTGCTGGCACCACTCTCGCTCTAACGAGTGCGGTGGTAGCAGAGTTTGTAGTCTCGAGAAGCTCCGGCGAGAAAGCGTCTCAGAAGATCCAAGTCCGAGCGACGCAATGAAACTGGATCAGCAGTTATCCGAGTATAAAGTAATCAATCGTTTCGTTTAGCCGATTTGACTGCTCTGCTTTCATTGCGTTTGAAGTGAAAATTTCATCGGTAGCAGCCGATCTGAAAATGCCCTCGATGGACGCCGCGAAGATCAAGAAACTGCAAGAATATGCGAATTTCTTGGTAAAGCAAGCGGAGTCAAAGGAGCTTCACGGGAACACGAGCGAAGCCGCAAGGGATTACGTAAAACTCGTTGACGTTCTCCTGCTCCTAGCAAACGAAGCAAAGGACCAAGCTGGATGGCAGCAAATCATTGCAAGGGTCGAATACTACCAAAAGAAAGTCAAGTCTCTAGGCGGTTCTAGTGAAGCTTCGCCGGAGCAGGCGAAGGTAAAGGAAATTCAGAATTCCAAAAACCCAGACACCTCGAACCAGTCGGCAAATTCAAGCTCATTGCTCAAGTCGTTCAGAAAGATTCCAGGACTGATGGGGAAGAATCAACCTCAAGATCTGAGCGTAGAGAAACTGGAGGAACCGCAGATTCTCGCCGTTCAACAGAGCGACTCAATGCCAGTCGAGAATTCAAGGTGGATGAGTGAATTCTCAAAATCAGGTTCTCTTTCCGAGATTGAATCGAAGGAGCAGCAATCTCCCCACTCGCAAACGTACCTCGAAGTAATCAGCGAAAAAGAGAAGCTGAAAACTAGGATTGCGGCCCTCGAAGCAAACGAAAAGGACTACCTGGCGGCTTTTGAAGAGATCAAACGGGAAACAGAACGCAAGATTTCGTCGATGGTTCCAAAGGAGGAATTCGAGTCAGTTCAGCTGAAGCTCATGGAATCTGTGCCGAGGGTTGAATACGAAAAGCTGAAGGAAACTTTGAAGGAAATGGTCCCAAAGGAGAGGCTCAGAGAAGCTGAGAGATACGTGTCCGAACTCGAGGCTAGACTCGAAACTTCGATACCGAGAACTGTTCTTACCCAAATTGAAGAATATGCCACGCTTTTAATTTCGAATTCCTCCCTTCCTCTTGTCGATTTGGAGAGCAGCAAAACTCCAGGCTCGACTTCAATAAATTATCCCCGACAACCGCAAGGAGCGCGTAAAACTATCTCTCTCGACATTGATCCTCAAAATCAATTGCACGGTTCCAGGTCCGAAAGCATTGTGCTCGAAATCAAGATGAAGGAACCCAGCGCGCTGGATTCCGATTTAAGATCTGTATCGATGCGCTCTCACTCGAAACATCCTCTGGAAATACAGGAAGTGCAATCCGAGCTCTCGGAGCTAAGCGGAGATATCTCGGCTCAAAACGGAGCGTAGCTTTAGTCTGGAATGTCAACCGCCCTAAAATTTGATATCGATTTCATGAATGATAGAAACTACATTACTCACTAGAATAACGTCGCTAATTATCCCCAAACGAACTTGGCTCCCCATCGCATTCGGGACCCTCCCGCCGTTGAAACGTACCCCTATATCTAATATCATGATGGCATTCATATAATGGTTATACTAGGAAATTTATGAAATTAATTTGTGGAAGAAAAGAGTCACGCACAGGGGTCTCTCCCGCTACTGAATGAGGCAAAGATATCGTCTAACATATCGCATCCGATATAGATAAATATACAAAAAAACCACTTAATATCTTGAACGTTTTTTTTTTGACGGCAGCGAAATCCTCTAAAGAACCCGATATGCACGGCTTCCCGTTTTTATCGAGGCCGCAAGGAGCGCCACGAGGACTGCTTCTGTACTACGTTTTGCACAGGATCTCAAAAGGTCCGACCCATGGGTACGAGATAGCTCAGGACATTGAAGAAAAGACCGAGGGTGCCTGGAGACCTGCGCCCGGTTCTCTGTATCCCATGCTGAGAAAGCTTGAAACTCAGGGTCTCATCAGGGCAAAGAGCGGCTCCACCAAGCGGTCTTCCGAAACGGAGCAACGCGTTTACGAAATTACTCCGAACGGATTGACCTGGTTGAATGAAGGAAAGCAAATGTTCATCAATGCGAGCCACAAGTGGTCCTCCTTTCGCAGTATTTTCATGGAGCTCCTCGATCCACAAGACGCCTCCAGATTTTTTGCTGAAGGCTCTCGAATGCAACTCGAGGGATCCAGAGAGATTGTTGAATCTAAATTCGGAAGTTTACTTCCAAGCGAAATCGAATCGCTTTTGAGGGAGTACGAGCTGAATCTTGAAAGGCAACTCAACTGGACTAGAAATAAAATCGCAGAGATTGGTAAGAGAACTGCTCCGACTCCAAGCAGCCGGTCTCGGAGAACCCTCGCATAGTGGTTAATCAAAAGGAAAGAGTGTGAATGAAATGTCAAGTCAAGAAAGTGTAGTGGAAAGTCGATCCTCACCAAACGGAGCGATCGTCAAGGTAGAGAATCTTGTAAAAGAGTTCGGGACTCTGAAGGCGGTCAAGGGCGTGTCTTTCGAAATTCAGGAGGGCGAGATATTCGGTTTTCTCGGCCCCAACGGCGCCGGTAAAAGCACCACGATCAACATGCTTACCACGCTTCTGAAATCTACCTCCGGAATGGCAGAAATTTGTGGATACGACATCCACAAGAACCCCACCGAAGTTCGCAGATCCGTCGGAGTAGTGCCCCAAGAATACACTGCGGATGAGGACCTCACCGGTTATGAGAACATCTTGCTCTGCGCAGATCTTTACGGCATCCCGAGGAGCAACTCCAAACCGCACGCAGAGGAACTTTTAGCGCTAGTTGAGCTTTCGGATGCAAAGAATAGAAAGGTATCCACCTACTCTGGAGGCATGAGAAGAAGACTGGAGCTGGCTTGCGGGCTGATCAATTATCCGAAGCTGCTGTTTCTCGACGAGCCCACTTTGGGCTTGGACGTTCAGACCCGTACTGCCGTCTGGAAATACATTAGGATGTTGAAGGCAGAGTATCACATGACTCTATTCATGACTACCCATTATCTTGAAGAAGCAGATTCTCTGTGCGACAGAATTGCAATTATTGATCATGGTCAAATTGTGAAAATGGGAACCCCTGACCAATTGAAAGCAAGCATAGGGGGCGACGTTATCATTGTGGGTGTCAAAGAGGCCGATCCAGATATATCAAGCGACATTGCAAAAATTAGCCTCGTCAAAGACGTGAAGAAGAAGGACAGTGAGTACAGAATAAAGGCGGAAATGGGAGAGGAAGCATCTCCTCAAATAATGGATCTCATTCGATCGAAAGGGTTGCACGTTACTAAAATTTCCCTCACAAAGCCCACGCTGGACGAAGCGTACCTGGAACTCACGGGCAGCAGCCTTAGAGAAGAGGAGACCAACAAGATGCAGATGATGAGCCAACGCGTTACGATGATGAGGGCAAGAAGCTAGAAAAGGTGAATGAAATATGGTAGAAGAAAACATAAGATCCGCGACGACGACAAACCAGCCCGAGATAAAAAGCACTACTGCTCAAGAAACCAGACCAGCCGTGGAAACGCCGAGGGAGCAAGAAAGAGAATTTAGAGCAGCGCCTCAAATGAATACCAGTCCGCTACACGGACTGTGGGCGCTGACAAACAGAGACCTGAAAAAGTGGTACAAAAACCCCATCCTTCTCTTCATGTCTCTCATTCAGCCCGTTGTCTGGCTTGGACTGTTCGGAAAGGCATTGAATTTCAGCTCGTTCATAACATCATCCATTCCCCCTACCGCTCCGCCTGGTACGGCAGATACTATTTTGAAGAGTTTCTTTGGAACGACTAGCTACTTCTCGTTCTTGTCATGTGGAATGATGGCTTTTGTCATTCTGTTTACAGCAGCCTTTGGAGGAATGTCCGTGGTTTGGGATAGAAGGTTCGGGTTCATGAACAAGGCTCTCAGCACGCCCGTCGCGCGCGGTTCTGTCGCCATGGCCAAAGTCCTGCAGAGCGTCTGCAGAGCACTCATTACTGCTTCGATCGTTTTACTGGTTGCCATAGCTCTCGGCATGGTAACTTCTAGCTTCACAATACAGGGAGTCCTTGGCGCGTACGCGGTCATGTTCCTGATAGCTTTCGGTCTCTCCTCGCTATTCGTGATGCTTGCGATAAGATCGAGCGATTGGCAAACTCAGATGGCAATCATCAATCTGCTGAACCTGCCTTTGCTATTCGCGAGCAACGCCCTGTTCCCAGTAAAGATCATGCCATCGTGGCTGCAAACGGTTGCTAAACTGAATCCTGTGAGCTATGCAAATGATGCGATAAGGCAGCTCTTGCTCGGCTCGCCGGGACAGTTCTCTCTGGGGCTCGATTTCAGCGTTCTAGCAGGCTTCGCGGCAGTGCTCGCTGGAATTTCAATCTACCTTTCGTGGAAGCTACTCACAAAGTAGTCCGTAAGAAACAAGGAGTTATCAGCGGAAAATGCCTTCGATCGAAGCAGTGGATCTATCAAAGAAATATGGTTCTTTCCAAGCACTGAGCAACATTAACCTGAAGATTGAAGGGGCGAAGTGCGTGGGCTTTCTCGGTCCTAACGGAGCGGGAAAAACAACGACACTGAAGATCTTCACAGACATGATTCTGGCTTCCAGCGGCAGGGCGCTGATTAACGGAGTGTCGGTGCACGAGGAAAAGCGCAAAGCATTGAATCACTGTGGAGCTCTCATAGAAAGTCCCGAAATTTATCCATCATTCACTCCAAGAGAAGCACTCTCGATGGTTGCGGAAATAAAGGGAGTTCCCTCCTCGGAAACAAAGAAAAGAATCGAGGATACGCTCGCCGAAGTAAAAATGGAAGAGTGGATCGACAAGAAAGTAGGCAAATTTTCAAAGGGGATGAAACAAAGGGTAAATATCGCCGCGGCGCTATTGTCAGAGCCAGAAATCGTGCTTCTCGATGAACCCACTACGGGTCTTGACCCCCGCGGAATGTCCGAAGTCCGAGATATTGTGAAGTCGCTGAAGAAGCACAACCGTCTGATATTCATGAGCTCCCATTTGCTTCCAGAAGTCTCCGACGTATGCGACGAAGTTGCAATGATAGATCACGGCAAGCTTCTCGTCTACGACACAATAGGCAATGTTACAGCAAAATTCGGCGGTGATGGGGGCGGAGCTCAAACCGTTGAGGTTGGATTTTCGGGCCCGGTTGATGATGCCATGATTTCAGGCAAGATTGCGACACTTGCTGGAGTAGTTGCCACAGACAGGGTAGATCCGCGGAACGTCAGAATTAAATTTAGCGGGGGGCTTGCGGTTCAGGAAAGACTACTGATTGATCTTGCGTCTCTCAGGATTGGCGTAGTCAGTTACCGACCATCTACTTCTGCGCTTGAAGAAACTTACCTTAATCTGATAAAGGACACGCTGTGATCAAAAATTTGAGTCAAGAAAATCAGTCAGCAGCAATGGAAAACGCAGTTGGTAACAAACTGCCGACGAGCGGTCAGCAGGTTGGGACAATAATAAAGTACGAAATGCGGAACTATTTTAGGTCCCGAAGATTTTTCATTCTTCTAGCTATAGATCTCATAATTGGGGCGTTGCTTACTTTTGTGGTCGCTTACAAGGGCATCGCCTCTATAGCAACCAATCCTATTACAGGGGCGATTCAAGCATTACCGTTCTACAGCACTTGGTGGGGATTCAGCGCGGTCATTCTGGTCTTTTTCAGCGCAGTATTTTTTGGAGGCGATGCCATTTCGGGAGAATTTCAAAATAAGACCGGCTACTTTCTCGTATCAAATCCAATTAGACGATCCTCAATTTACGTCGGCAAGTGGATTGCGGCGCTCGTTGCCTCGCTTATCATAATCGGGATCTTTACTGCAATCACGATCGCAAACGCGTCTTATTACTTTGGCATTACAGGTGGAATGCCGTGGCAGTTTCAGGAGTCGTTCATATTCACACTGGTTTATTTGATCGCGGCTCTGGGATTCACCTTCTTTTTCAGCTCTCTTTTCAAGAGTAGCGCTATGTCAATCCTCATAACCGCTATCCTTTTGCTCTTCGGTTTTATGCTCATTGATGAACTTGTAACGGCATTATTGAACATTGAGCCTTGGTTTTCGCTTGCCTACGGGTCTGGCATCGTATCCAACGTCTTGATGAGCACCTACCCGGCTCACCTTTCAACCGTGCCCGAACATTTCGGAAAGCGTACCATTAGCATCACTTCATACGCCGCTACCATTCCTGAAGGCTTGGCTATAATGCTTGGATACTTCATAGTAACAGCTATTTTGGGATTGGTCTTATTCGAGAGAAAAGAGTTCAACTGACTCGCTTCACGCACACGTTAAAATAAGATCGACTTTTTGGTAAACAGTTTAATGACATGCCATTGAAAAGAGGCCCTTCCGAAAAGCGAGCGAATTGGCAGCACCATCCAAACGTCGCGATTCCCCAACAGCAATAGTTCCCCTTGGAAAAGATTTCAGGGCGAAGTTCAACGAGCTCGACAACTGGCTCGGAATAATGGACGTAGATCCACCTCGAGATGAGGAGGAAAAACGTGCCATGTACGCGCGCTTGATTGACATTCTCGACAATCTATTTGACGCAGAAACTGCTGTTAAAAAGTCCGTTCGGCCGCGAAAAACCAGAGAAAAAGCGCGACCGATTCGTTGGAGCAGACAACAAATTCAGCAGCAAATGCGAAAAATCATAGATCCTTAGGGGATTCCTCCTTGGCCTGCTTTAGGAGTCGCTCTTTCATTTGATTATCTTTTTCCCCTAATCAGGGACTTTGAATTATGAAACGTCGACAGAGCCTCAATAAAACTAATTGACAAAACTTAATGCAAAGAGCTATTAAGTTTAGAATTCATGACTTCAGACACTGAGGCAGCTGACGCTGAAAAGGCAACTTCCGCCGCGAGAAAAGAAATTGTTGATGCCCTGAACGCCGATTTGGCCAGGGAATACAAAGCGATTATACAGTATGTCGTGTTTAGCGTTACGCTAAAAGGCGCCCAGTACAACGACATCGCCGACCAGTTAAAGCAGCATGCATCTCAAGAGCTCAGCCATGCGCTTGAAGTTGCGAGACAGATTGATTATCTCGGCGGATCTCCAACAGTAAAGCCTGAACCTGCAGAGAATTCTGACGATTCGAAGAGAATGCTCGAAATAGATCTAAAAGCAGAGCAGGTCACGATAAAGCACTACAGGGAAAGAATAAGACAGGCGGAAAGAGCTGGCGAGTTTGCGCTTTCCGAGGCTCTCCGAAAAATCATTCATCAAGAGCAAGATCACGAGATCGATCTGAGAGACGCGCTGGGTCTGCGCTAGGACTTTCTTACTTTCTCGGTTTCGGCTTTCTTCACTTCTTCCTGGGCGAAATGCTTGCCTTTCTCGAAAAGGTACCCTAGGGCAGGGCCGAAAATTATTCCGGCAGCTGTGATCAATGTGCCGATTGAAACAAATGACATGACCCCCGCAAAAATCTGACCCCAAAAAGTCGGAGGTATTGTAGGCGGTCCTTCCGCCGTTCCGAGCATCGCCATAAAGTAAAACGAGTTTAACCAACTCCATCCCGGGCTAAGCAATTTCATTCCAATAATACCTACGCCCATGACTATCAGGATCGCGGCGACTGCGACCGCGGTTCTTTTAGCTAGCGGGGAAAGTGGGTGACTGAATATTCGTCTCGCGGCCATTTTGTTGATCTTTGCGTAAATTTTTCGAAGTATAAAACTCTAGTAGGCTATTCAGTTGTAACCGCATCGTCGGCTGCCTTGTCAATCATTATAGTCGAGCCGGGATGAATCCTCGGGCCTCTCAGAGCGGATGGAATGAGAGCCACGCTGTTCAAACAAGCTAGAACGAAGACTGCAAGCTTGAACCCCGCGAGAAAAGAGTCTTTTGCGATTGCGACAGTGGGTAGACCCTGTATGAGCGGGGAAAGGACGCTGAACGGAATGATAATAGTCATCAACAGAACCGCAACGCCAGAACTCGCGGTGAGACCGATGTTAAATGTCGTTGTCCTGAATGCCGCAGCAATGCCTCTCCTATTAGGCGGAACCGGTCCCATAATAGAGCTGATGTTAGGCGAAACGAACATGCCATTTCCAGCTCCGAGGAGAGCCAGGATCAGTGCAAAGGTTAGGAAGTCTGTAGAATTCGTAATGGTAGAGAGAGTGAAAAAGCCTGCACTGCTGACTCCCAGACCAATGGTCGAGAGCAGCCTTGAACCATACTTGTCCGATAGACGCCCGCTTATTGGGCCGAAAACAATGAAGGCACCGTCGAGTGGCAGGAGGCTCAGGCCTGTTATCAGGGGAGTGTATCCTCGCACAACCTGGAGGTAAAAAGAGAGCATCAGTATTACCCCGGACCAAGCCAGAGCGTTGAACAGCTGAGCCAAATTTCCGGCAGCGAAGGATCTGATTTTGAATAAGCCCAAGTCGAGCAGCGGGGTTGCTTTCTTGTTCTCGACACTCACAAAAATAAGCATCAGAGCAACTCCAACAGCTGCGAGCGGCCCAGCAACCGTGACGAAACCCAGTCCAAAAGTAAAGAATGTTATCGCAAGCAGTACAAGTGTAAGCCCGACTGAAAAGAGGAAGAAGCCTATCCAATCCATTTTCTTCGCTGGATCTTTTGTCGAGATTTCCTTCAGGCGCATGTGAGCCCACACGGTGCCAAAAATACCAATCGGGATGTTGATGTAAAACAACGCGCGCCAGCTAGCGAGCGTAATAATAATCCCAGAGAGAGTCAGCCCTGCAATGGAGCCAACCCTGAAAGCAATTTGGTTTATTCCAAGAATTGTTCCGAGCTCGTTTCTTGGCGTGGCATCAGTAAGGATTGCGGCGCTGTTCGTGATGAGCATAGCTGACCCCACACCTTGAACTATGCGCGCGCCAATCAGTTCGTACGGCGAGAAAGAAAGAGAGGCGAGCGCCGAACCAATGGTAAAAATGACAAACCCGATATTGTAGATTTTCACCCTGCCGATTACGTCTGTTACCCGACCAATGAGCAGCAACCCAATGGTGCTTGCCAGCAAGTATGCTTGACTGACCCAAATTACTTCTACGACGTTCGCGCCAAGCTGCGCCGCGATTGTTGGAAGACCGACGATTACGATTCTCGTGTCAATGCCAGCCATCAGAGTTCCGACAGTTGTTACAGTCAGGGCAACCCACTTGTACTGCATTTCCGATCAAACTCACATCTTTCATACAGAAGGTTTTTTGGCACTTTAAACTTCAGAGATTAACGAAAGAATTCATGATGTCATTCGGCATTGGACACAATAAGCATTTTTTAACGGATTGTGCAAGATCGAATTGATCTCTATTCGAAAGTCAGCTCGTAAATCACTGAAATGTCCGGGCGATGTGCTTGAATTCCAATAGCGACGATGACAATTCCGATGCGGAGTTAGCTGCTTCGGAGGACTCTGAAGAATCCGTTCCAGAGCGATTGGAATATCCCGAAACAGTTCAGTTCGAAGGAGTAGTGTACAGCTCCCTGAAGCAGGTGCACATCAGCGCTTTCCTAATCATTCTCGTTGGAGCGCTTGTCGCGTACGCAAATCCTCTCGTTGGCTTTCCGTTACTGATCATCTTTTTGATTCTAGTTATGGCAATCGAAGCATGGATGATCCGCAAATCAAGGAAACAGCTCCGCTTGACACTCCATCTCAGAGAGGATCCAGTAGAAGCTACGCAGGGATCGTATAAAGTGGGAGCGATTTCGACTGGATCAATCGACCCGGACATGGATAATCCGAATGAACTCGGCTTTAGACCGGAGCCTAAAAGATCGCTGTTCACTTGGACTTTTGATTCCGTTGAAGACAAGGAAATTGTCGCGAAAAGACTCTTGGAATACTTGCCCCGTGACTCTGCTGACTCGTAATGAGATTTCAAAGATCTAATATTCCCTTGCTATAGGCTAAGTTCAAAATGACTTTCTCCATTATTGCAAAAGACGAAGTAAGTGGCGAATTTGGCGTCGCCGTTCAGTCTCATTGGTTCTCGGTTGGTTCAGTTGTGCCTTGGGCAAGAGCAGGAGTTGGAGCTGTCGCAACCCAGTCTGCGGCCGAGGTTAGTTACGGTCCGCTCGGTCTTGAGCTGATGGGAGCAGGTAAGAGCGCCCCAGAGGCACTCGAATCTCTTCTGAGAACAGATCGGCAACGAGAGTCCAGGCAGGTCGCAATGGTTGATGCGATAGGAAGAGTTGCTGTGCACACAGGATCAGAATGCGGTCCCGATGCAGGTCACGTTCTGGGAAAACACTTCGCGTGCCAAGCAAATTTGATGCGAAATAAAAAGGTCTGGCAGGCAATGGCAGATTCATTCGATAACAGCAGGTCAGCCAAAGCTAGGGAAAAGGGACGCGGAAACAAAACTTCAATCTTCGCGGAAAGATTGGTCGAAGCTCTTGTCGCGGGGCAAAAATCTGGTGGGGATATCAGGGGAAAGCAATCCGCAGCGATACTCGTTGTCTCATCCAAGCTCGCTAACAACTACTGGTCAGGTAGGATCGTGGACTTGAGAGTCGAAGATCATCCAGAGCCTATTCCCGAGTTGTCCAGACTTTTGAGATTGCAGAGAGGTTACGAGTGGGCAAGCAGGGCAGACGAGCATCTCGCGAAGCACGATTTCGAATCATCCCTTATGGCTTACAGGAAAGCCTCAGCTCTCGCCCCGGAAATTGAGGAGCTGAAATTTTGGCGCGCTGTAAGCCTGGTTCATTTGGGGAGGCTAAACGAAGCTAGACAGATCTTGCTGAAGGTCTTGAACAAAAATAAGGATTGGGCACAGCTCGCAAGAAAGTTGCCTGCGTTTAAATCTCTGAAAAGAAAAGAAGCAGAATACCTACTGTCGAGAGATTAGTACGCTACTTTTTCGAGAGGAAACCTTCCACAGCTTTGGTTGCCTTCTTGATTACTTCTGGCTGGTTACCAGTTTTGTCGATTGTGACAGCCAGCGATTTCGAATTTGGCAGTAGGTAAAATAGGGCGAACATCTTTTCCCAAGTTATGCAGAGATATTCGAGCTTTCCGGTGTATTTCTGGTAGCCCTCTGCTGATTTGAGAGATACGACTGATTGCAGTGCTAACCTCGTTTCCTCCTCAGGGGCAGTCGCAGATTCAACGCCGGGCTTCATCCCGCCGACAATTCGCTTTCCCATATCGTCGGATATTGAGGCGTATCTGACGTGAGGTATCGCATAGAGCTTGCCTATCAGTTTCGAATACTCGCTGCTTCTCATTTACGGGTTCCAGCGAGGCGGAATTTTTTGAAAAGTATAAACGTTGTTCCAAATCTCTGAGCTAACCCCCTTTCTCACATGACAATGTGTCATTTTATTGGGCCTTTTGGCCCCTCTCAAGGTGAAATTCGACAAAAAGCGAATAGAGGTGCTTATCAGTGGTTTGTTAAATAGGACTAGATATATATCGGCAGGATAGGCTTTCGTTTGACTACATTAAAGCAAAAAATAACACGGACAATCAATCAAAAACGCAAGAGACAGCGCAGAGCGTACGACGGGTTCGATTTCGACTTTTATTTCGGCAGTAATACGTCTTCATCCTGAAAATTATCGAGATAGCCCCCGGTCATTTCGGCTTCTATGATCTGAGATGCAAGACGCCTAGCTTAGTTGTCTGTGTCCGTACTCGAGTTCATCCTAAGCGATCTCGAACCAGTCCTCAAAGTGATTCGTTTAGGCTTTTGCGGTAATAAAGGAGAAAACATGCGGGCTAATTACCATAAGTATCATTAACACGACAAGCATTGTCCTTGCCTGACACATTCGAGCGCATTTTGCACTCGCGTAAGTCGTACGGTAAATCGGTCAGGGTTCAATAACAAAAGAGGTTTACGAATAGCAGCACTTTGGCGCCTCCGGAAACCCCAACGCCGGGAGATGATGAATCCAAAAAGAAGAGCATTGCGGAATCTCAGTTGAAGGGAAATACCCTTCGAGTCTACATCTACGTGGTTACTCACAAACAATGCGGTGTCAGAGAAATCCAGCGGGCACTTCGCCTCTCGAGCTCTTCTCTCGCTCAGTACCATTTATCGAAGCTCGTCGATCTGGGATTACTGAAATCCTCCGAAACCGGTGAGTACTTCCTAACCGACGAGGTTCGGGTCGACGTCCTCAGAGATTTCTTGAAGTTGGGGGCCGTTGTGGTTCCCAGGTTCGTTTTTTACGCAGTCTTTTTTACTATCCTTACCACTTTTTTAGGCGTTATCGTTTTTAGATATTCTCACGTAGCTACCATAGATATTTTCTTTGAAGCGTTGCTCATTTTTGCAAGCGCTCTCTTTTGGTATGAGGCGCTGCGAGCCTGGATTAGAGGACCTGTTTAACGGATCGAAATTGCACGAAGCATAACATAGCTCGATCGAAATTTCAGGCCAATAGTCTGAATTCTGATACAGAATTCGGGCAGCGCACGTGCAAGGCTTTAATCCGCGAATCCCGAATCTATTGGCTTACAGTATGCCCTCTTCTTCCCTAATCGGCCAATTGCCTTTAGCGGCGATATGGTTTCGATGTAAGAACGTTGAAGAAAGCAAGCGATTCTACGGTAAGGTTCTCGGCCTGAGAGCAATTGAGTACGAAACCTCCGGAGAAAACGGACACGGTGAGAACGGAAGTGCTGGCGTTCACTTTGACCTGGGAACTATTCGGCTGACGCTCATTCCTCGCGATGATGGGATAAAGAATTCAAAAGATCCTGCCCTAAAGGTCGATGCTGCGGATCAGCTGGTCTTTGTCGTGGAGAATTCGATCGACACCGTTCAAGCAGATCTCGTAAAGCGTGGGGTGAAAATGAAATCAAAGCGCGTCGTGGAAAGCGCCATGGGAAAGACGCTTTGGTTCACGGATCCTGACGGTCATGTAATCTATCTGTGGCAACCTCCGCGGAGAGAATCCAAGAATTATGACGAAGTGAGGAGTCTGGTCGAACATTACGAATCCATTTCCAGGGCGGTTGCTGACCTGAGGGAGATGGACGACGAGTTGGGTCCCGAGCTAGAAAAGCAGGAAACCCCGAAACCACTTGTAAAAAGATCGAATAATTAATACTCTAACTGTCTCGCCACTTGAATAGTCTGACGGCTAGCGCAAAAACTATTGCTGCTATGACAGCCACAATGACAAAGTCGGTAAGCGCTTTTCCGGGGTTGTTGTAAACCATCACAGAGTTTAGTCCGTCAATTATGTAATACAGCGGCAAGACATGCGCGACATTTTGAAGATAACCCGGCATTGAAGAAACCGGAAAAAACGTTCCCGAGAGAAACATCATAGGAAAAGTGATAATGTTCCCGATGACTCCGGCTGATTCCTGACTCTTCGTAACAGTCCCGACGAGCATTCCGAGCGCAACGAAAAAGAGCGGCCCGACGAGGAGAAACGGCACTATCCAGAGAGAAAGCTGCACCTGCGCCGCAAATAGCTCGGTTCCTACTAGAACCATGAGCACAAAGGATGCGACAGTGAGGATGATGTACCATATTATTTTGGATGTGAGCCATTCGCCCTTTGTGAGCGGCGTAAGAGAGAGCTGCCTGAAGATCTTGGTTTTCTTGTACTCCGCAGCGATGTTCACCATGGAAAACATTGGGCTCGTTAGGATTGAAAATCCAATAAGCCCCGGCACCAAGAAATCAATGTACTTGTATGAGCTCGACTTTACGTTCTGGTTGATTACGCCAACGATGGGCGAGGCCCCAACAGCTCTCAGGTTAAAGTAATTCGTGACTCCGCTAACAACCGCGAGGACGCCCTCGCTCGACGTGTCCGCGGGATTCGTATACACTGTCACATTCACTGGAATATGACTTTCCAGGCTCTCGCTAAAGTTGGTCGGGATCAGTATGCCTTCTGATAACGAATTTGCCAGGAGGTACTGTGAGAAGTTGACCGATGGATTCACAGGTATAAGATCAAGTGCTCCCGTTGAGTTTAGCGCTGAAAGGTAAGCCGTGCTCAAGCTACCGCTATCGTGGTTTTGATAATAGACAGTTACAGTGCTCGAACCGCCGGAAAATATGGCGCCGAAGAGAACTATGATTATGACCGGAAAAATAAGGGCGAAAAAGAGTCCGATTCTATTTCGAAGATACTGTCTTCGAAAGACCGCAAGGTCGGAGAATATTCGTTTCAGATTAGCCATTCCTGAGACCTCCCATTCTCAATCCCGCGATCTAGCTGGCCGGTGCCTGAACAGCTTCATTCGGAACCGGTTCTCCTTCGTCGAGTCGAACCCCCACAAGTTTAATGAAAATGTCTTCGAGGCTGTCCCGCTCGGTGCTCAGATCTGACCATTCAAGGTTGGATTTTGCAATAGTCTCAAAAGCGCTGATGGCATCGCTCTTACTGCGCAGCTGGATGACTAGCGATTTCGTTGCATCATCATATTCAGCGTTTAGATCAGTGTGCTGCTTTACGTAATCATAGAGCGCCCTCTCGGCTGTGACTTTCAAGCGCTCAGATGGGCTGTATGTTGTAATGATTTCAAGAGGAGATCCGGTGGCTATTATATGGCCTTTGTTCATAATAGCCACCCTATCTGCGAGCTGCTCGGCTTCTTCGAGATAATGAGTAGTAAGCAAGACCGTCCGCCCTGCCTTTTTGAGGTTTCTGATCACTTCCCACACAGCTCGCCTTGCTTGCGGATCGAGCCCGGTAGTTGGCTCGTCAAGGAATAAGAGCTCAGGATTGTTGACGAGTGCGAGAGCAAGCCCCGTCTTTTGCTTCTGACCACCGGAGAGATTTTCAAACCTTGTATTTGCCGCGTCCTCAAGAATGACCTCTCGGAGTATCTCGTCAGGATCTATCTTGACGTCAAACAAGTCTCCGTAGTACTTTATCGCCTCTCTCGGGGTTGACTTGTCAAAGAAGCTAAAGCCCTGTGGTATAACTCCTATTTTCCTGTGGAGCTCGTATCCCTGCTTCCAGGGGTCAAGATCGAGTACCGCTACGGAACCGGAATCTTGCCTCCGCAGCCCTTCGAGGATTTCAATCGTTGTAGTTTTTCCTGCCCCGTTAGGTCCAAGCATCGAAAAGATCTCTCCACTTCGGACACTAAACGATATGCCGTCGACAGCCTTGAGCGAACCATAGTATTTCCTCAGTTCGGACACGTCAATCCCGGGCAATGGGTCGCTAAAACTCCTAGATGATCGGCTCTGATTGAATTCGATTTGAACGTTTCCTCATAACTGGGCGGTTTCAATCCCCGCCCTCGTTGAATTTTGAAAAATGTCGTGCGTTGATCACGGACTTTACCGGCGCACCGGAATGGTTGGGATTGTTCATGATATCCCTTGGAATGCCAAGCATGCGTGTCAAAAATTTTCGTCTTCAACAGAACCTCGATTAAAATTGCTACAAGCTCAACTTTTCAAACTTGCTATGAAAGATGCAAACTCCAAAAACCGAGAGAGGGCAAAACGAGAAAAGGAACGAACTTAATGGATTAGTGACTCGTTTGGATCGCTACCTGATACGGCTCGACAACCCGAATTCCAAATACGCACCAAAGGAAACCATGGAGGTTCTGAAAGAGTTGCGAACAGCCGCAGATCCCTTTGGTTGCGTCGTTAAGAATCTGCGCGTGAGCAGCAGAGCCTTGGAGTTTGATCTTTATTCAAAAGACGAAGATGCAAAGAACAGATGTGTCAGTGCGCTAGCGCCTGGATTCGGAAAGGAAGTGAGCGAGAGGAATCTTTCCGTTGATGAAAAACCCCTAGATAAGATCTCAACACTCGATGCCTCGATAAAATTGTTCGA
>JASHSF010000091.1 GCA_030036955.1 Nitrososphaerales archaeon | reverse complement strand
TCCTTGACTTGCTGCCCTTCAGATACTAGCCACTTTACAATCTCCCCTTCGGCCACACCTTCACCCAGATCCGGCAGTTTAAAATCCAAATACAATCACTTAGAAATGAGCGCAGCAGAATCTTGGGGCGCGCCTCTCTTATTAGTGCTTCGAGATCGCTTATTCAATTCTCCCCAATCCAGTTCGATATCTCCGGCACAATTCTGCGTACTTTTCTTTATAGTGTCCCCAGAGTTTCTTTTCTTCGTCGGTCACATCGCGAATCACTTTGGCAGGTACTCCTACCGCCACCTTTCCATCCGGAATCACGCTTGAGGAACTGACTGTTGCACCCTCACCTATTATCGTCCAAAGTCCGATCTTCGCATAGTCGCAAATCCTCGATCCTAGTCCAATAACAGCATAATCCTCTACTGTGCAATTGTGGAGAACGGAACCATGTCCAACCTGAACATCGCTTCCTAACTCGCAAGTTTCACCTTCCCTAGCATGAATTACGGAGTTTTCCTGTATCGAGGTCCTGTCGCCAATTTTGATACTACCGTAGTCGCCTCTCACAACGGCTCCTGCGCCCACGAAACAACTTTTGCCAACAGTCACGTCGCCGATTATGGCGGCTAGTTCGTGAATGTAACTTGAATTGTCTATCCTCGGGACCCTGTCCTCAAACCGGTAGATCGCCATGACCGCACTTTGCTCTAATAAAGTTCGAGGTTCTTCAGATGCGCATCTGGCTCGGGTCTATATTGGCGGTCTGCCAAATTTCCTTTAGCTCAAGTGGAAGAGAGCGGGAAATTTCGAGTCCCTCTTCGGGAGGCATTATCCTTTGCAGGCAAGCGAATACCTCGCGGGTAACTATGAAGGCCTCTTCCATGGTTTGAAATCTGCCTTGCTTTCTTACCGGTATCAAAAAATCGGACATCGTGAAGTATTGTCCTGTACCGGGTTGCTCAACCGCTGCCCACAGGCTTCTTATCCCCAAAGGCAGGTTTTTCTTTAATTTCTTCTTCTTTTCCGGCGATAGTCGTTTGCTCAGTAGATAAAGCACGATTCTTACTATTCTTTCAGTCCTTTCGGGGTTGTCAAGGGCGAGCCGGTCATCGAGCTCGCGAATAAAGTTCTTTTTCGAAAGGTTTTCCTTTTCGGGAGAATATCTTGAAGATCTATCTGCTGCTTCTGCTCTCTTGATGCGTAAGGTCACGACACGATTTCCAACGACTTCAATTGAAGTATACGGAATTACCAGCCGACGAGTTCTTTTCTTTCCTCTGATCACGAGGAAATCGCGTATGTTTAGGGCTCGTACTCTTCCTGCCATCGCTCCATCGGCAAATCTTACTTCGCTGCCGAGACGTGGAGTTCTTTGCTGTTCTTGCTTTCCGGTGGTGTTCATCACTTGCAGCCACTGATATTTGTTCGGCAGCCTCTAGCCCGTATGTTCCTTCGATTTAACTTTAGAGTAGTAGATCTAAATATCTGACAAGATTTTGTGGCGATAACAACTTTGTAAGAACTTGAAGAAATTTCATATTTTATCCTATGATTACGTAGTTTTTTGCCTATTTGCTAAAGATCATTCAAATGAACTAAACGACATTTGCGATTATCGCTTGCCGAAAGACAAGTTTGCTAAATCAAAAGGGAGATTTATGTAATAAGTGAAATCATTCACTCAAAAGGATTTTAACGCGAGCTTAAAGCTGCACGTGCTGAATTGCTCCAAAGTTTCTCAGAAATCCCTTCAATCCCTGCGGGAGCTCGTGATTAAAAATGATGTCCGAAGAATTTTCAGAAATGATTAGGCGATCCAAAGTATACGATCTCGGTCAACCATATTGGTGGGGCATGCCAGTTCATCCAGAAGACCCTCCTTTTCTGATCTATCTCTACAGGTACCACGAACAGACAAAGAAGATTTTCGAAAATATTGTACCGGATCTCGGCTTCGCGGATTCTATAGAGCTGATTACTACGAGCATGCACTCGGGAACGCACATAGATGCACTGTGCCACATGTCTAGAAACGGTAAGATTAATGGCGGCCTAAACGCCGCTGAATTTGAAACTCACAAGGGATACACCGACTACGGAGTCGACAAAGTGCCCATAATAGTTCGTAGAGCCGTCCTTTTGGATTTTCCTGCACTGAAGGGATTGGACGTTCTTCCCGAACGATACGAGATTACTCCTCGAGACATTGAGGAAGCGCTTCGTGCAGAAAACGTAGAGCTAAGATCTGGGGATGCAGCACTAGTACGAACTGGCTATGGGCGCTACATGACGACAGATGGCGAGAAATACCTCCACAAATTCGCTGGTTTAACGGCAGAATCCGCACGCTATCTCGCTACAAAGAAAATCTCCGTTGCATGCTCCGATAACCTCGCCTTCGGTGTGCCGAAACCGTTTGAGCTTCACCAAGTCTTTCTGGTCGATAATGGAATCTTCATGGTAAAGAGCATGAACCTTGAAGAGCTCGCGGAAGACAAGGCGTACGTATCCACGCTGATTATAACTCCTCTGAAGATCAGAGGGGCTACGGGCTCACTCGTGCGCCCGATTGCCTTAGTTGCGTGAAGCGAAATTTGAATTCCCGAGCAAAGAGCCACAGCAAGTATCTTCAGACTCTAAAAAATAAAATTGATCGGCGTAAACTCGTTCAGGATGCCCTTGAACTCGTAAACATCGACAGCCCAACCGGGAGGGAACGAGAAGCGGGAGAGCTGTACGCTTCCATGCTTAAGGCCCTGGGCATGAAAGTCACGATGCAGGAAGTCGAAAGCGGAAGATATAACGTCGTTGCCAAACTGCGAGGAGAACGGAGTGACTGCGCGACCCTAATGTTCAATGGACACCTGGATACTTCATTTGCTGCAAGCGAAGATCACGAAATTCTAGAAGCGATTTCGGATGTCTACCCGCGGGAGCCTCCGTGGGGCCGCGTCAAAGAAGATTGGCTGCAGGGCATGGGGGCGTTCAACATGAAGTCAGCGCTTGCTGCATATGCTGCTTCGGTTCGGGCTATTCAGAACGAGGGTATTGGACTGCGCGGAGATTTGATCATATGCGGGGTAGTCGGGGAGATAGAGAAAGCTCAAATCGAGCAATACAGAGGTTCGGAATATCGTGGTTATGGCCACGGAACAGCTTACCTCGTTTCTCATGGAGGGACTGCAGATTGTGCCATACTTGGCGAACCTACTGGGTTGCGTCTCATGCGGGAGCACAGCGGAAGTTGTTGGTTCAAGATTGGGCTAAGGGGAACCCTTGTTCACACCGGGCATGCCCAGAAAACTCGGAACGTAATACTTCAAATGAACAGAATAATTTCTGCCCTCGAAAAGTGGATTCCCGATTATCAGAGCAGATTCACCTATCGGGGCGAGGAGCCGACAGTAAATTTGGGTTCCGTCGAAGGTGGCTGGCCGTGGCGTGCTTCGAGGACTCCATATTTTTGTAACCTGTACCTTGACGTAAGGTTCCCGCCTCCATTTCATCCGCTCGACATTAAGGAAGACATCTTGCGTACGCTTCAGGAAGCGGCGTCGAGTCAAGGCGTTTTGCCCGAGGTGGACATCTACGTTACTGATGAATGGTCCCAGGTAAGCGCCGAAGAAACAGTTTGCGGAGCTCTGGAAACGGCTCACCGCAGTGTTTTTCGCAAGCCGCTTGAGGACGTGTATTTTTCGTGGTCATCTGACGCAAACGTTCTTACTCGCCACGGGATTGTGGCAGTCAATTACGGCCCGTCAGGCGGGGAAGGGAAAGAAAAGCGTGGCACGATGTACATTCCAAACCTAGTGAAGTGCGCTAAAGTCTACGCCCTCGCAGCGCTCGATATCTGCTCAAAAACCAGAAAACAAGTTCGGGCAAGTTAATAGTGTCTGTTAGCAGATTATTCTTTCTTCGCTGCGAATTAAGCGGGCGCTCCAGATCGCCCAAAGAATTCATATCTTCAGCAGAGGGCGGCGATAATTTCTTCGTTGTATTGGAGGCTGGCGGAAACTAAGCAGCTGTGTTCGGCAAGGTGGAGGGTACAGAGGAATGACCCGCATGCGCAGTAGTACGAAGCTATCTCTTTCGATCCCTCGCATTTGAAGCAGAATATGGTCCTACCAACGATTCTGATGGACTGTCTGATCTTTGGTTCCATATCTTCGAATAGGCGCGAATCGGATTCGTTGGTTTTGTCCCGCTTGTTGTCCCCTTGGGAACCTGCAGTTGACATTTTCTCAGAAAAAAGAACCGCCAACCCTGATTTTATGGACGGGGTCAATTTTGAGCGAGCGTTGGGTCAAGAATAAGATCGGCTAATCGAAACGTACTTACGCCCTTAATGCCTCACCAATCGTAGCTTTGAGAAGTGCCTCGTGCTAAATTGAACAATTCTCGTGAGAAGACGAAGAGGCGACCGACTGAGTCCTCTGCTGAAATCCGAGATCCGATTCACGGGTACATTTTCGCAAGCGCAGTAGAACGAGAAGTTATCGATACGGAAATTTTTCAACGACTCCGAAGGATCCGTCAGCTAGCGGGATGTTTCCTCGTCTATCCCGGAGGACAGCATTCTAGGTTTGAACACTCCATCGGAGCGATGTATCTAGCCGGGAAGGCAGGTGCAATTCTTGAATCCAGAAAATACCTGCACTTCGATCGGGAAGACTCACTACAGCTCAGACTTGCAGCCCTATTGCATGATGTCGGCCACGGCCCTTTCAGCCACATGTTTGAGGAAGTCATGGCAGAGAGGACCACCTTTACTCACGAGGACATGACCGAGAAGATCATCCGGGAGACGGAATTCGGTGAAATAGTAGAAAGATACGGCTTTGACAAGAAGGATCTGTCAAAGCTCGCAATTGGTAGGGCAAATGGCTCCCAGCGTTTCAAGAACGACGTTATCGGCGGGGGCCTTTCAGTTGACCTAATGGACTATCTCCCGCGAGATGCGTATTTTACTGGCGTCGAGTATGGACGCGTAGACATCAATCGTATAATCAATTCCCTCGAAGTCGCGAACAACCAGCTTGCAATAGCGGAAGCTGCGAAGTTTGCGTTTGAAGCTTTGATTATAGCGCGGTACGAAATGTTCAGGGCGGTATATTTTCACAGGGCAGTTAGGGCAGCAGAGCTGATGCTCATCAAATCAATGCTACTCTCGGACAAGGAGCTTAACCTGACGGATCTGTCGCTTCAAAATTATCTCTCGCTAACCGACGAGATAACGCTCGAGCGAATAAGGCGGATAAACCCGAACGGCGACAGCGAGCTTGTTAAAGCAAAGTCCCTTGCTGATAGCTATTATTCCCGGAGGTTGCTAAAATGCATCTACGAGCGACCCGTTCAAAGGAAGAGGAAAACTTTCCCCTCAAATCTCGCTCAGAACAGGTTCAGAGAACAGATTGCAGAGGAAATCGCGTCATCTGCCGGGGGTGACAGCGACGACGTGTTTGTGGACGTGCCAACCGCGCCCTCTGTGCCATTGTCTTCGGCCAAGGAATCTCTCGAACATATAACTTGCGTAAAAAGCGGCCACGGTATCACTTTTCCAAAATTGGATAAAGACGGTTTCTATGAACTGAACATAGAAGATTTGCCGTTGGTAAATGCAATATCCGGCTACCTTGATATTATTCGCGTCTATACTCCGAGTCAAAAAAGTGAAAAATTTAGGCGTGCGACATCCCGGGTCCTCGGAATGGAAACCCTAACAAGATTCTCGTACTAACAAATTCGGGCCAAGAGATTTGTGGGCCCTTCAATTTACCACCTGAAAGAGTATTCGGGGCATGGCAAGCCTTTTCAATCATGTACCAACACTTTTAGAAAATTAAAATTGTTCAGTTCGCGTTCATCGGGTCTCTCGTTTGGATTTCTTGGTCTTTCAGTGCTTTCCTTCGTTGGAGCAATAGCGTTTGTCGTTTACTATTCACCGGTTGGGACCTACATTGCACTGGGCCTTGTTCTTGTCGGTTCGTTTATGATGGTTGTGTCAGCAATGTTGAGAGAAAGAAGCCGCGTTGGCAGTCTTCCAACGAAATCGCCAGCTGTCGAGGACGAAGAAACCGCCTTCAATTCGTAGGCTTTCGGGCATTTCTGATAACTAATTTTTCAAAATCGCTCTTCTGTATTCCGACGATCTCAGTCCAGTGTTTTTCCATTCTTTCGATGTCCCGCTTGGATAGCTGGCCGCTCGATTCAAGCTTGGCGAAATAGCCCTCTAAGATCAGCGCGTTTTGAGCTTTTTTTTCTGATCCTAGGCATGATACAATTCTTCTAAATAATACTGCGTCTTTACCATGTAGCCTGGCTACTATCCTTCGACTATCATGTTTTGGAAAGGAGTAACTGATCAATCGGGCTTGCTCGAGCCCCAAAAAGTCTCCTAAAATATATAGCTGCTGGATTGTCCTCGTGCCCTCTCACCTCGATTATATGAAAAAGTTAATCAAATAGAGTCCAACCGTTTGTGTACTATGGCATCCTTAACCGAGCAAAAACAGGCCAATGAAAGATCGCAGATCGAAACAAACGCTCCTGCACGTTACGAAAAATACGCTCGAAGAATTGTCAACGACGCGTTGAAACTAAAGCCGGGTGAAAACCTAACCATCGAAGCATGGGAGCACGATCTGGATTTTGCAAAAGAGATCAAGTTGCAAGCTCGCAAAATTGGGGCAAACGCTTTGTTGTTCGTCGAGGATGACAAGAACTTTTTCCGCTTAGCGGAAAGCGGCTCTGAGAAATCTCTCGGAAAAGTCGGCAAGCACGAGTGGGCTTTGCTTGAAAATAGTGACGCATACATTTTCTTCCCTGGACCCTCCGACTACCAGAGGCACTTGAAGCTCGATTCCAAAAAGCGTCAACTTACGCAAGCATACAACAGTGAATGGTACCAAAGAGCGAGCAAGAATGGTGTCAGAGGCGCAAGGATAAGAACCGCATATGCCACGCCTTCCAGAGCGGACATGTACTCGGTTGATCCGAACGAATGGTATCAAAATGCGCTTGAAGCAATAGATATCGACTATGAAAAGGTCGAGAAGAAGGCGCAGAAACTCGCCTACCTGTTCAAGAAGGCTCACAACATCAGGTTGAAAGCGGCAAATGGGACTAACCTCCAAATGGAAACATCCCGAGTTCTCCCTCACGTTTACAGCGGTCTCTTGCCCAGACCTCTGAGATATTCCATCTATGCGGGAATTGCAAACCTTCCGGGCAGTGAGCTTGACGTTGTTCCCAATCCTACGTTCGCGGAGGGCAAGGTGGTTTTCAACAGGCCCGTCCTTCAAAACACAGGAAAGATCGAGGGATTGAAGTGGGCTTTTAAAAACGGAAAACTGACAGACAGCTCCGCAAAGAAAAACCACGATATGTTCGCGACCGGCTACAGGAAGGCCAAGGGAGACAAGGACAGACTCGGCGTCATTGTGATCGGTCTCACTCCAAAGCTTGCCTATGGGTTCAATTACGATATGAATGTTGAAGGAGCCGTCACGCTGGGGATCGGAAGCCTCGGTGAAGGGGACAAGAACAAGACAGATTACAGCTTCCTAGCAACTCTGTCAAACGCAACGCTCGAGCTCGACGACACGAAAGTCATCGTCTCAGGTCGTTTGCAGTCGCCCTAGTACGCCGCAAGTACCGGCTCGGTTTCCTCGTCAGAGCCTCCTCTGCAAAGATAGGAAGCTATACGAGGCATCGACTTCAGTACGGGCAGGATCTCGCCTAGCTGCTTTGCTGTCTGCAGCTCGTAGTCTTGGACATAAATTCCAAGATCAAAAAGCTGAGCATCGGTCGTTTCGTTTCTCTGCATTCCGACGCTGCTTCTGGGTGCGGTCCTCGACGACAAGGGGGTTACAACGGGTTTGAGAGTTTTTTGTATTTAATGACTGTAGATTCAGAATCTAATCGTTAGGTCGAGATTTTGCTTTCGTGGTGAGCTATGAAACCAAGATCCGGATCAACGATTGGTCGATCGATGCAATTCGTTACCATTTCATCCTTGGGCCATTACACCTTGAACACTATCGAGTCAGTGATCAAAGATATACCATAGCTTTTCTGCAGTACTAGCGAATTGGAAAAGCGAATTCAGGTTTCAACCCACGGCCGAATCACAATACCGAAGATTTTGCGGGATCTCTTGAAAATTCCCGACGGTCAACCGGTCATCATTCGATCTGTACCTGGAAAGAGGGAGCTAGTGATCGAGCTGCAGCCGACGATCGGGGACTTTAGATCATAGCTCAAAGAATACGTCTTATAACCTCGTCTGCTCTCTACAGTGCAGAACTCTTATGACAATAACGGAACAGAGAACAAAGCCCGCGAAGCCTTCTGTTCGATCCCAGAGCTTGGGAGTTTCGGGCATTCGAAAAATCTTCGAAAGGGCCCAGTCGATACGAGATGTTATCAGGCTCGAGATTGGCGAACCAGATTTTCAAACTCCGGAGAATATCAAAGAAGCAGCCAGGCAGGCTATTACCAGCGGTAGAACAAAGTACACCCCGGGAGCTGGGATGATTGAGCTCAGGAAAGCTATCGCAGATAAGCTCCAAAGCGAAAATAAAATTCACTACGAGCCGATCGAAATCGTAGTTGCGGCGGGTGCAACCTCTGCTCTAAACCTGTCCATGCTCGCAGCTATTGACCCCGGTGAAGAAGTCCTAATCCCAAACCCCGGGTGGGCGACGTACGCATACGCGATATCAATAGCAGGAGGAGTTCCCATAGAATACAAGCTCGACAGAAGACGCGATTACGCTTTTGACAAAGATTACGTTAACTCTCTTGTTACGAACAAAACAAGAGCAATCCTGATCAATTCTCCCAACAATCCGACTGGCTCGATTTTTACCGAAAGGGATCTTTATGCCATTGCTGAACTGTCGCTTGAGCGCGGATTAACTGTAATCTCCGACGAAGTTTACGAAAAATTCCTTTACGATCATGCTCCGGGTGAAGTTTCGCCCTGCATAGGGTCACTGCCCGATATGAAAGAGAGGACGATTGTCGTGAACTCTTTCTCGAAGACTTATGCCATGACGGGTTGGAGAGTTGGATACGTCGCTTCGAGCGCCCCTCTGGCGGATGCGATGGCAAAGGTGAATACTGCCGCGAACTCTTGCGTCTCTCAAATTTCGCAGATCGCCGCACTCGAAGCACTCACGGGGCCACAAAATTCGGTCAAGGAAATGATATCGGTCTACAAAGAACGACGATCGGTCATTGTCAAAAGGCTAAATGAGATTAACGGATTCGAGTGCCCTCTCCCGAAGGGGGCGTTCTACGCATTTCCGAATATCACCGGCACCGGACTGAGCTCGTTTGATCTTGCGATGAAGATACTAGAGACTGGCCACGTAGCTACAGTTCCGGGTTCTTCCTTTGGATCAGAAGGGGAAGGATACGTCCGACTATCATACTCAAACTCGACACAGAACATCGAAGTCGCTATGGACAGAATTTCGAAGCTCTTCTAGCTCACTCTGATGCAATTTCCCGCAGGCTACTTTTTAGGGCGGCAGGCATTTCTTTGAAAACATCTTCGAAGAGAGTTTCAACTGGCGGGGGAGGAATCTTTTCAGAATTAACGATTGCTTGGCCGACTACAGAGTCTATTTCCTTTTTCATGCTCTCTTCCTTCTCGTCCGACCAAGCTTTTCTTGTTTCTTGGAGGTACTTTCTGAGTCTGGTGTTCGGATCTTTGGCAGTCCACTCTTTCACCTCATCGGATTCTCTGTAGCGCTTCCAGTCGTCGGCCGTAGAGTGGGCCGCGAGTCTGTACGTGAGGCATTCGACCAGCGTCGGCCCACAACCGCTCCGAGCTTTTTCGACTGCTCTTTTCATCTCTGAATAAACGGCAAAGAGATCATTTCCGTCGACCAGAACTCCTTCGAATCCGTACGCGTGTGCCTTGAGGGCTAAAGTCTTTGAGGCTGTCTGCTTTGCGACCGGAACCGAAATGGCATACTGATTGTTTTCGCAGACGAACACTGTTGGCGATTTATAAACACCAGCAAAGTTCATGGCCACGTGAAACTCTGATGACGATGTCGCGCCGTCTCCAAAACTCGTTATCGTTACCAAGTCGTCTTTTTTCGATCTTGCTGCCATGGCAAAACCAACAGCAAGAGGGACTTGGGAAGCAATTGGCGCGGCGAAGCTGACAATTTTTTTCTCCCTCCAAGCAAATAGATTTGGAAGATCTCGCCCCTTGGCTATATCTTCCGCGTTCCCGAGCATTCGGTTCACAAGATCCCCTATGGAAACACCGGCTTGAACTATCATGCCCATGTCGCGGTACATGGGAAAAATCCAATCCTTTCCTTTAGCGAGAGCCATCACGGCTCCAACCTGGCTCGCTTCTTGACCGGCGCAAGAGACGTAAGTGCCGAGCCTCCCCTGCCTCTGGAGAGAAACGAGTTTATCGTCGAGGGCCCTCACCAATTGCATATTCTTGTACGCAACAAGGAGAGTATCATCGGAAAGTTCAGGTAATCTTGTGCCATCCTTGACGGTGCCATCCGGTTTCAGAATCTGCACCAGTTCTATACTGTGGTCAGTGTTTTGTTCAGGTTTGGCTTGACTCTCCTCGACGTTCAAAATTGACCGGAGCTCCGTTTGCGCAAGCGGCCGTACCATCTAGCGATGCCCGACTAGGTCCGCGAATGTCTCGTCAGCTTCCGACAGCTTTCGTTACGTGAACGCCCTTTACCATCATTGACGGGGCATACGTCGGAGTGTCGACTTCCCACCATTTTATCCATTCTCTGGAAGAAGAGATGAACTCGATGTTGTCGAGCTGTCTCGGAATTGAGTCGCTCACCCTGATGCCTGCGATAGGCTCGACGATTTCTCCTTCCTCGATCCGAAAAGCGGCGTCGCGTGGAACTGTAGAATAGTCACCGGTTCGGATGTTCTGGTAGCGGGTGTACCAATTGTTCGTAACGTACAGTCCGTTTCGGGTTTCCTTGATCATTTCGTCGAGCCCGATGTCGCCCTCCCCGAACACGATCGTATTGGGGCGAGGTTGTATTATGCCTGCGTTGCCGGTCGTCTTTGAGTCAAACTTTTTCGCCGTAGTTGCGTTGTGCAGCATTCTACGAAAAGTACCATCCCCTACGATTTCCGTAGAACCAGTAGCGACGCCCTCGTCGTCAAAGATCCTCCCGCCGAGACCTCCCTTGTAAACGCCCTGATCCTCGAGCGCAAGAGTTTGAACGCCAATGCGCTGCTCGAGTCTATCAACGAGGAAAGAAATTCCTGACTCTATCGCAAAAGCCGAAGCTGATGACGCTATGGGGAAAATGTTTGCCACGACAGTTGGGGAAAATATTACGTTGTATGTTCCTTCGGGCAGGGTCTTGGGATAGAGGCTCTTTTTAGCAAATTCCCCAGCACTTGCTCCCGATTTTTCGGGACGAAAATCGGATAAGAAAGAAGTGCACGATAGCCCATGACCGGATGCTTCATCGGAGGCAAAAGCTCGCGCATTCAATAGGATTGAAGAGTACAGGTCTCTCGCAGAAGCCCCTGCACTTGTCCTGATGAAAATTTGAGTTGATTCCGCATTGAGCGATCCTGAGACTCGCTCGGCCCCGGCCGTGAGACTCGCGTCAATTGCCTGCTTTACGTAATCTGTTAGAGGCGCATCTTCGATTTTCTGATCGTAATTTCCGCGCCCCTCATAGTGGAAGGGCCCTTCCGGAAGCGGAGCGTAGCTTTCGCTCGGTGGCAGGATCTGGCAGGAAGCAAACAAGTTGTTGACAAATTTTTTGATGCCTTCTGGATTCGGGTTAAACGTACCTCCGAGAATTCTCTTTTTGTCTTTCGAGAGATAGACTTCTAGCGCGATGTTCCGAACGTTGTTCACAAGCGTTACGTTGTTGTTGGAGAACCTGACCTGCGATTCTGATGAATCAAACGCTACGACCGAAACATCGCTGCAACCGAGATTCTTTGCCTCCGTGAGAGCAAGCTCCGCCGCCTCCTCTGGGTTTAGCTGCTTTTGCGCTGAAGCAGCCACCGTTTGCATTTCCGACATTATTGATCTACCTGGCTCCCACTCTCACTCCGCGCAGGCGGATATGAGGCGCTCCGGTAAAAACTGGTGCCCCCTGCATCGGGTCTCCTTTCCCGCACGTCGCAGAAACGAATTCGAGATCATTTGCTCGTGCGTCAATGCTTCCCCAGTATTTCGGGGTCGTGATTTCGAATACCGGATTTTTCACGGCGTCTTTCAGCTGGCCGTTTTCAATGATGTACGCTTCTAATCCGACGTAGCGCTGGTTGAGCCGCTTGTCATCAATGTTCCATTCCATGAAGCTCTTGATGTAAACTCCTCTCTTGACTTCCTTCAGCATTTCTTCGAACGTCCAGTCCCCCGGTTCGATGAAAGTGTTGCCCATTCTGATTATTGGTTCACGATCGAACCTTACGGCCCTGGAGGACCCGTTGCTCTTTATCCCATAGTGGTACGCGGTTGCCCTGTTCTGGAGAAACTCTGAGAATTTTCCTGCAACTATCAAACCGCGCTTACGTGCCTTTACCCCTTCGTCGTCGTAAAGATAGAAGCCCATTGATCCGGGTATGGTTGGATCGTCGGAAACATACGCTTCCGCACTGCCTATCTGCATTCCGATAGAGTTGTCCTTGAGGAAAGACTCGCCAGCCTGCGCTCCTTCTCTACCGAGTATCCTATCGGCCTCACCCGGATGCCCGCACGATTCGTGGCTGGTCAAGCCCGCCACTCCAGGGCCGAGTATCATGTCGAGCGTTTCGTCAGTGGGCGGTTTTGCCACCGCTTTGATCCCATTTGTGGTCTCCCCCGCGCCCTTTGGAACTAGAGTAGTAAGATTTAGAGCATCCATCACCTCCCATCCACCGGTTCCGCCGAGCCCTGCATATCCGGGTGGAACTGAAACGGTTGTGGTTGCCCCGGAATAAAGAGCAGTGAGCAATCCAAAGTAGCTGACGCGGGGAACTCTGCCTTCCAGATGCGAGCCGTCGCTGTTAGCGTAAATTTTTTCGTCAATATCGTAACCGGCGAATAGAAGGCGATTAACAAAGCTCACGTCCTTGATTGGATCCTTCAAAGTCGCGTCAATTTCCTTCAGAAATGAAATGAGCGACTCTACCGAAACATCTTCGAGCTTCTTTTTCTCATCGACTGACCACTTTTCGACGTGACACTCTTCTTCTGAAAAGTGAATCTTTTCTTTTGAAAAGGAAGCAGCGCTCTTTGCGTTGCGGATCATTTTGTCAAGCAGAGCCCGTATGCCTTCCTTGCTCACTTCGTTAGTAGCTGCAAAGGCTAGGCCGCCTTCGAAAATCAGGCGCATTCCAATGCCTTCGGCATCGCCCATGACCGCGGGTTCGGGAACCCCGTTTCGGAGGAGACATGTTACCTCGCTCGACCTTTCGTACCTGGCCTCTGCATACTCCGAGCCCATCGCTCTTGCCTGCTCAACCGCATAGTCGACGAAATCCTGATTTTGGGAAATTTGACTCATCATTTACAATCGCCAGAAAAAATCTTCAGTAATTCATGATGATGCTTCACGATCACGATATAAGAAGTTAGGGGCATTTAGCCTGAGAGAAGAAAAATCACTCGGTAACTTGATTTTCGACCGTGCGGGACAGGAGAAACTCTAGCTCGTCGAGCGCTGCAGAAGCCCGCCCGGACGTTCGAGTTCCCCTTTTCCTGTTGAAGGAAGGAAGTTTGGGTTCCCACTTTTGGAGCCACTCCTCGAGACTCGATGGAACCTGTTCCTGCCTTCTGTTCCCTCTTCGATAGGCCATTGAAGCTCCAATCCACTAATAGCTAATAAAAGCTAAAGTAATAATTTTCCAGCAAAACATGACACCTCGAAAAAGTTGTTCTTGTAGTGAACTGACTCGGGTTCCTTCCGCTGATTGTCTTCATAGATTCCGTAGCATTGCCATTGCATGAACGCCATTTGCGAATGAATCCTTGAAGCAATCTATGGTCTCTCGGTGAGCAAGACGCCTTCCTTGTGTATAATTGGAATAGTAGTTTGCGAAGTCAGCTTTTTGCGACAATGGTTCGATTCTAAAGAAGAAGCTTCGATTGCATCAAGATCTGCTAAACATAAGGGTCGAATTTCAACGAGGGGCGGGTCCCGAATGATGTACGGAACTCTGAATAGAATTTGAAGAGGAACGTAAAGCGGAAAGTAAGAGAATTTCAAAGGAGCTTAATTTTAGCTAATATGACCGTACTTTAGTCAAGTAATCTGAAGCGCCCAAATAATTCAGAGCTCAAAATGATTTCAATCCAAACTAAAAACTACGTACTCTGCTGGTAGCCTCACGTTGCAGAAAGATCTTCCCATTCAAGGAAATAAGAGCGCAGATGAGAAAACAGTTTATCTTTACTTCGACGGACTGTGCGAGCCAAAAAATCCCGGAGGAATTGCAACCTACGGCGTCACGGTCTGGAATGGATCGGAAATGATTTTCGAAGAAGGCGGTCTGGCGAGGGCGAAGCCCTGGTCGAGCGAGGCGTCAAACAACGTCGCGGAATATTCCGCCATTCTTCGCGGCCTCGAGTGGTTGCTCGACAACGGGCACTCAAACTCCAAAATCATCGTACGCGGGGATTCGAGGATCGTGATCAACCAGCTGAACGGTACTTTCAAGATCAAAGCTCCGAGGCTTCTAGAGCTGTACCACGACGCGAAAGCTACCCTCTCGAAGTTTCAAAACCTCAAAATAGAGTGGGTGGAAAGATCGAGAAATTCAGAAGCAGATTTGCTTAGCAGGATCGCCTACAAGAAATACATGCGAGAGCATTCTGGCGTTTGATCTTCCCGGATGCTGATTACGGCGAGTTCTTCCCAGACTTTTCGACTGTGTTCGGAGATGCTATATGAGGATCCTGGGCAAAAAAGCACCGCGCAATATTTTAACAGCATGAGTTAACGTTAGTAATCAGTCTTCTAGGATTGATAGACTATACTTTGGGTTTCACATTGGAAAGTGACTGAATTTGGCGACAGAAGAAACCCAGCTGCTTATCCGCAGAATAAAGGACGGGACGGTGATTGATCACATCACCGCGGGCGCAAGCCTCAAGGTGCTGGAGATACTCGGCATCAAAGGTAACGAAGGGCAAATCGTCAGCGTGGCAATGAACGTCCCGAGCTCAAAAATAGAAAAGAAGGACGTCGTGAAAGTTGCAAACCGTTTCCTGAAGAGCGAGGAAACTGACAAGCTCGCCCTAGTTGCACGCGAAGCAACGGTCAACATCATCCGAAATTACAGAGTTTCCGAAAAGAGAAAGGTTGAGCTGCCGGATTCTTTTGTCGGACTCTTGAGATGTCCGAATCCAACATGCATCTCGAACATGAAGAACGAACCGATCGTTCCGACGATCGACGTAATTGACAAGAAAACTCCGCTCCTAAAATGCCGCTTCTGCCAGAGACTGATATCGCCGGATGAAACCGTGATTGTCTAGCACATTGCATAACTGTGGAAAATTCCAGAAACTTTTTGCCACCAGCCCTTCATAGTCACTTACCTTAAACAAGAAGTTAATGCTCGGTTTCATCTGGCTGCACCATTTGGACTATTCATCGCCTACATGGTGCAGAGCTACAGGCTCAGGATAGTCTTTCCTCACATCAAGGGCCTTCCTTCGACCGGAACAATCGAAGGTGCGGCGGCGATCGAAATTCTGGCCTCACCTTTGGGTCTCTCTTGCAATCTCCATAGAGTACATCTTCGGCGGAAAAGTGATCGCCTATATCGTAAAGTTGCTATCGAACAGCAAGCTCTTCAAACAAAAGTTCGTGCTGCCTGCAAGGAAGGGCTCTATCCGGGAAATTGCGGAAAAGAAGCAAGTTCCAAAGACTACAATTGACCGATTTTCGTTCCGCTCTTTTTGTATAGTCCTCGCCATGGGACTCGACGTTGCGTACATTCTGTTAAGCGTAAAATCATACGCTTACAATGTGCCCGGACACAGCGTCAAGCTCGTCGGCTCATACTTGCTACTACTCCAATTTGTCCTGATAGATTTTGGTTTAGCGGTCTAGCCCTTCACGACGCCAATTGGCGTGAGGCGCACAACTTTGGTCGCAATCCCAACGTTGTGAGAGACATCGGCCACTGCGTCAACGTCCTTGTAGGCTCCCGGAGCTTCTTCTGCAACGCCTTTTTTGCTCGCAGCTTCAAGGATTATCCCCCTCGATTGCAAATCCTGCCTGACGGATTCGTAGGGGTATGTTCTGATTGCAGCGCCCCTCGACATATTTCTACCAGCGCCGTGCGCGGTTGAGCCGAAGCTCCTGTCCATCGAAGCTTCTTGCCCAAGTAGAACCCACGAAGCGGTTCCCATAGAACCGGGTATAAGCACGGGCTGTCCGACGTTTCTGTACTGTAGGGTAACAGCCGGATTTCCCTTTGGAAATGCCCTGGTCGCGCCCTTGCGGTGGACGAACACTTTCTTTTTCTTTGCTGGATTGTCGAAATCGACAGAGTGCTCTTCGACTTTGCAGATGTTGTGCGCGACGTCGTAAACAAGATCCATTTCCAAATCCGAAAAACTAGATCCGAACACGCGCTCAAAGGCCCTTCGGACGTTGTGCGTTATTATCTGTCGATTCGTCCAAGCGTAGTTCAGCGCCGAACCCATAGCCAGGCGATAGTTCTCAGCTTCCCTCGACCCCGCTGGAGCGCAAGCTAGCTCCCGGTCAGGGAGACTGATGTTGAAGATGTGCGCCGCAGCTTCAACAATCCGAAGGTAGTCGCTGCACACCTGATGTCCCAGTCCGCGGCTCCCGGTGTGCATCAGCACACACACTTGATTCCTTTCAGAAATTCCAAACACCTTTGCAGCTTCATCGTCGAAGATGTTGTTCACGGTCTCTATCTCGAGAAAGTGGTTCCCGGAACCGAGTGTTCCGAGCGAAACCGCTCCTCTCTTTTTTGCTTCGTTTGATACCTTTGAGGGATCTGAGTGCTTCATCGTCCCGTTTTCTTCGCAAAACTCTAGATCCTTCTGCACGCCGTATCCGCTGTCCACAGCCCACTTCACACCTTCGCTCAAGACTAGATCGAGCTGGCCGCTCGAGAGATTCAGGGCACCGGTGTTACCGAGCCCTGAAGGAACCGAGCGAAATATTTCATGGATGAGCTCTTTGAGCTTCGGCCGAACTTCCTTTTCCGTTAAGTGAGTTCGAATGAGACGAACCCCACAATTAATGTCATAGCCAACGCCACCCGGTGAAATTACTCCGGTTTCAAAGTCTGTTGCGGCAACTCCGCCTATTGGAAATCCGTAACCTTCGTGGCCATCTGGTAGAACAATAACGTGCTTTTGCACTCCTGGCAGGTGCGTTACGTTGACGGCCTGTCCTATGGTCCTGTCAGTTTGCATTTTAGCAATTAGGGCGTCGTTCGAATAAATCGTAACGGGCGCCCGCATTCCCTTCCTCGCATCCCTTTCGATCCTGAATTCAAAAGGGCCGACGCGACTCAGCGGGTACTTCTCTACGGTTCTAGAATTGGTTCGAGTTGCAATTTCCGAGCTCGCGCGAGAAGAAGACAAGAAAAATCACCGTAAGGTATTCTGAAAGTTTACGGATTCCTGAAAAAGCTTTCCGTGATCTGAAGTTGAATCTTTTAGGCGCTACTTTAGCTGCGCCTTTATCTGGCTCGCAACCGCGGGTCCGATCTTGGGCACCCTAGCTAGGCGCTCGATAGGAGCTTCTGAGAGCTTTTCAATAGAAGTATATCCAGAATTGAATAGAGACCTTGCCCTGACCCTCCCGATGCCTTCGAGCTTGGTTAGCTCGATCAGCTCGGGCCCTATTCCGTACCTCACTCGGGCTCTCAGCTCTTCGCACTCGAGTGACAAATCTGCCCTGCCGAAAAGGCGAGAGAGCTCACCAAGAGAATAGAGAAGCCAATCGGCGTTGTCAACCAGCCGGTGCAGATCTCCCGGTTCCGTCGAATACTTTTCGAGCAGGTATTGCTCGGGGTGCTCGTGTATCCAGGCATTTAGCGCGAGGACTGTTCTAAAATCTCCTAGCAAGGTGTCGTACTCGCGGTAAAAAGTGAAATCATCAGTGCTTGGAATTGGAACCATAAACTCCGACTGCCTTTCCTCAATAATCCTCGCTATTTCGTCTGCGTCCTTCTGGCGCGCCTCGAACTTTGGCATCATGTCGGGAGTTTGAGTGATTAGGTGGAGAAGACCGATGGTGTGCTCCTTGCCCTTCTCAGCGTACCTTATTCCGCGGCGCATGATTATGGCGGATTCCGGATCTATGTACAGGAACGCGACCCTTTTTCCAAACGACGTCGCAACGTACTTCTTCGAGCGGCGGAGAACGAGCTGCTCGTCCTCTAAAAATGTTAGGGCGTTCTTAACGCGTGATTTGATAGTGAGCGGCCGGTACTGCGAACCGAACAGGGTCGATTCGAAAAATGCGTAAAGGTCTTCTTCTTTTATCCCCCGCTGCGAGGAGACCAGCCCCAGAAGGTGAGATCGCAGTGGCCCGTCCGCAGCGAGCTGGGATCTTATCGGTTCCGGTTTTGCTTGGATGTAATGATCGAAAATCTCGTCGGCGCTCATCGCGGGGGTCGCGAGGAGAACCATTTCGCCGACCTTGTCGTATTTTGGGCGTCCAGCTCTTCCCGCCATCTGCTTGTATTCGAGAACACTGATCGGAGCTTGTCCTCCGAGCTCGGCGTCGTATCGCATGAGCGACGTGAGAACGACCCTCCTAGCAGGAAGGTTGACTCCAGCCGCCAGTGTTGGGGTCGAAGTAAGAATTTTGATTAGCTTTGACTTGTAGGCGTCCTCGACGATCCTTCTGTGCTTTGAATCGAGTCCAGCGTGATGGAATGCCGATCCTTTTGCAACGCACTGCGAGAGCCTTCGGGACACCTCTGTCTCTTCGCCTGTTTCAAGGATACGTTGCGCCAGTTCCCGAAGCTTTGCGCTTTCTTCGAAACTTAAAATCGTCTGAGTGAGCTCCGAAGCTTTCTCTGCGGCAGCGACAGATCTTTTTCTCGTCTCGCAGAAAACCAGTGCCTGCCCCTGGTCAACTTTGACGGAATCGATCGCAACGTCGAGAGCCGCTCCCCTGTTGCTGGCTGCAATCTTTCTAGATTCGCCGCTGACAAACTCGAGCTTCCCATAATCGTAAATTCCTTCGTTCAGCTTGACCGGCCTCCAGTCGGTGTCAACGAGCTTCGCGCTCAACCACTTCGACAGATCCTGCGTGTTGCTGATGGTGGCGCTGAGGGCCAGTATTTGGGCCCCTGGAATGTACCTAATTATCTTCGCAAGTATGATTTCGAGCGTTGGGCCGCGGTGAGCTTCTCCGACCAGATGAACTTCGTCGGCTATGAAAAGCCCAACGGAATCTGTCCAAGACGTGCCGTGCCTTAAAATTGAATCGAACCTTTCGTTTGTCAGGACGATGATGTCCGACTTGCCGAATCTCTCGCCAGAAGAATCAAAGTCTCCGGTCGAGATGGATACCTTGACGAGAGATTTCGGATCATCTTTGACCCGCCTCACAGAAGAAAATGCCTGCTTGAATTCTTCGTATTTTTCGGATGCGAGAGCTCGAAGAGGAGCAAGGTAGACTACTTTGCCACCCTTGCTGATTGTCCGCATGGCTGCCATGATTGCCACGAGCGTTTTTCCGCTCGCGGTTGGGGTCGCAAGCACTAAATTCTCTCCGTCCAGCACGCCACTGTTTATCGCATCCTCCTGAGGCGGATAGAGCGAGGTGTAACCTAAGGACTCGAGAACTTGCAAGTCCGCTCCATGGCGAGGAATCTCGCGAATAAGCATCGGCAAGTAAGAGATACGATTCGAAGATGAATCGCGATTTATGAGTAGCTGAGCCACGAATTTATGGAAAATAGGTTTAGGATATCGGGTATTGAGAGAACCTTAGATCCGGTTGAAAAAGTGTGGCTTTGTTTCGTAGATCTGTCCCGATCTATAAAGCGTCTTCAGCATCTTCTCGGCATCGTCCTTGCTGAATTTTCCAGTCTTCTGGAGTTCATCGACAAACACTTTGTCTTCCACAGGTTGCTTCGACGGACCCGCGCCCTCAAGTTTTTTGAAAGTCTCTAGAGCCGTTTCGAGAAGGTTTCGCTCGCTCGCTGGTTTGCCGTAGAACACCCCGACATCGATCTTCTTTCCGTCTTTCACATTTTGGTCAACGGCGACAGTCTCGAGCATTCTTTTCATTAGAGTGACGGCCCGTAGTGCGTCGTCCTCGCTTACCCGCGAATGAAGCAGGATCTTAGCGCGAGCGATGGAAAGACGAATGAGACCCTCAAGCCACCTGGGAGTTACGGAAATTTGATCCGGATCAGACATACGCCTCAGCTCGATGTAGTAATCTGACAGTCGCTTTCTAGCTTCGGGGGTTAATTCAGGATCAAGCTTTTTCGCGTACGTGATGTATTTCTTCAAGAAATCAAATTGCATGGGAGGAGCGACTGGAAGTGCGCCTTTCGTGTGGAGATCGAGTACGTGCTCGGCCAGTTTTGCGTCGC
>JASHSF010000090.1 GCA_030036955.1 Nitrososphaerales archaeon | reverse complement strand
GATGCAATAAAGGCTTCGAAGTATTCGAGCCTTTTGAATGGATTGCAAATTAGGAAGCAGGTTTCTTGTAAGCGACTGTGAAACCGTCCCTGAGCGGAATGATTGAAGCCTCCAACCGTTTGTCAGAAAAAACCATAGAGTTGAACTTTCTGATCGTGGTCGTTTCGGGACCGTTATCGCTTGGAACCGCAACCTGTCCACCCCAGAGCGTGTTGTCGGCGATCAAAAATCCTCCTTCGCGAAGAGCGCTAACGCAGGGTTTGAACAAATCTGTGTAGAGCGTTTTGTCCCCCACGTCGAGGAAAACAATGTCGTAGCTCTCTTTGTGCCTCCGTGCTAGTTCCGGCACGATTTCTCTTGCGTCTCCCTGCAGCATCTCTACAAAGTTCAGTATGCCAGCTCGCTTGAAGCTGAGTGTAGCTAATTCGACCCTTTTCTCGTCGTACTCGATCGTGGTTAGTTTCTTCTGCTTACCACTGAGGGATCTTGCAATCCAAATTCCAGAGTATCCTGTCGCGGCTCCGATTTCCAAAGCTCTCTTTGCTCCTGATGCCCTGACAATCTGAGAAATCACGGTCCCAACGAGCGGACCGATAATTGGAACTGAATTCTTCCGCGCATCTTCCTCAAGGTCAAAGAGAACCTTGTCTCTTTTTGTCACCAGTGAGAAGAGATAGTTCTCCACAGTGCTGTTTACGATGCCTATTTCATTTTCTACTCTCGGCAATTAATTCACAACCTTCATCATTTTTTAGTGTGTTAAATTTTCATCGGCTTCTCGCGGACCGTTCCCTTCTTGCCCTGCTCGCTTGTAGTTGGCTCGTCGGGGAATTTTGAAAAGTGCTCGTGGACTATGAGCCACTGATCGTCCTTCCACAAAAATACCATTGTTACACGAAGCTTCGATCGAGCCGGGCTGCCCTCGAAGCGGTAATCGTTGACGAAGAGACCTCCAGTCTCAAGGTGGAACGTCGCAATCGCAAACTCTTCGGCGAACAGATCGATTTTCAAATCTTCAATTTTGTAATTAAAATCAGTAATATTGGAGTAAGCTACTTCTTCGTGCATGAGTGCCTGGCTGTAGGTCTGCCTCTTGTACGGAGCGCTGTAGTCGAATTTCGAAAAAAGGCTCTCGTTTTGAAAGTGCATGGATGCGAGTATTCCAAAGTCCCGATTCTTCGCGGCGTCGAAAACTCTGAAAATGGCGTTCTTTACTTGGCGCCGAAGCTGCTCGCGAGTCCACTGGTGGCTGGTCAAACTTGTTCATTCTCCAGGAGAAAGCGGCCCGAATAACAGCAAGCCCCACGATATTAGATTGCATGCTGGTAAAAAAATAGTTCTGCCGTTTGAGAGGCCTGGAAGGTAAGAAAGCTCTTAATCGGGTGGCCAAAATCAAGAGTAGCGACGCCAGTCTGGTGTGAGATTTGATTGATTGATTACGAGGAAAGCGATGAGCAAAAACTGCTTCGTGAGAGCCTTTCTTCTCTAACGTCCAGTTTTCAAGACGAGTACTGGCGGGGTAAAGACGAAACTGGGGACTTTCCCGAAGAATATTTCAGGGCTCTCGCAGAGGGCGGTTGGTTCAATCTCAACGTTCCCAACGAGCTCGGTGGTGCGGGTCTTGGCATCAGCGAGGTTTCGATAGCAATCCACGAGGCCGCAAAGCGCTCGGGCATGGCCGCATCCGACCTCCTCATGGCGATATGCGTGTTCGCAAATCAAACCATCAAGACATTTGCAAAATCACCTCTCCGAGAGAGATTGCTCCGAGAACTCGCTCGCGGAGAGCACATAATGTCGTTCTGTTTGACTGAACCCGAAGCTGGCGTAAACGCTCTCGATATTACAACTGGTGCGAATGAAGAAGGCGACGGTTACGTAATAAATGGACAGAAGATCTGGACAACCCTCGCGCACAAAGCCACCTTGATGAACGTCGTCGCGAGGACGAAACAAAAAGACAAGGTAGCTAAGCGAACCGATGGCCTGAGCCTTTTTCTGGTGGAGCTAAAGGACGTGAAACCGGGGCAGATTAGGACAAAGAGAATCGACGACACGGCAATGCGCTGCCTTGGATCCAACGAAGTGTTCTTCCAAGACGTGTATGTGCCCCGCGAGAATGTTTTAGGGCAGGTTGACAGGGGGTGGGACGTCCTGCCTGTGCTCCTGAACGCAGAGCGAATCGCGACAGCTTCGATGAGCATTGGTCTCGGTGAACTTGTAGTAGAAAAGGCCGTAAACTACGCGAAGGAGCGAATCGTTTTTTCGCGCCCTATAGGTAAGAATCAAGCAATCCAGTTTCCCCTCGCAAGATCGAAAGCCGATCTCGAATGTGCTTGGGCAATAGCGCAAAGAGCCGCTTGGGAACTCGATCATGATAAGGATTGTTCTGTTTCAGCAAACATCGCAGCGTACCTCGGAGCTCGGGCAGCGTTTTTCGCATCCGATAAAGCAATACAAACGTACGGCGGTTTGGGTTACGCGAAGAACTCCGACATTGAAAGGCACTGGAGGGACAGCCGTCTGTTTCGAACGGGGCCCGTTCCCGAAGAAATGGTGCTGAATTTTCTTGGTCAGAGGGTGCTCGGCTTGCCGCGGAGCTATTGAGCATTCAGAGGTTTGAGCTTTTTGCCAGATTTTGAATATGACACGTCCTCGAAAGAACTAATCTCCGAAGTTTCTTCAAAGTTAGACCAAAAATACTGGCGCAAAGTCTGCCAAGAGAAGAGATTTCCATCTGAATACTGGGACTTGCTGGCTAGCTCCGGCCTCTTCGGGCTGCTAATTGGGAAAAAATGGGGAGGAATGGAAAAAGGGATTGTCGATTTCTCCCTGGCGGTGCAGGAAACATCCGAAAGGTTTGCCGGGCTCGGATCCTACATTTTTCTGAGCGGAGCTCTCATATCGAGAATGATTTCTGCAAACGGAACCGAGGAGCAAAAAGAAGAGTTTCTACCTAAGCTCGCTGAGGGAAAGCTAAAGATTTCAATAGCGCTTAGCGAGGAGGAGTCCGGTCAAAACGCTAGCGCAATCAAAACGACTGCCATAAAGTCAAAGGATCGTTATTTGATCACCGGAACAAAGGCATTCGTAAACAACTATGATCATGCCGATTTTCTGATCGTCTTCGCGAAAACATCTCTTCACGAGAAGAGCGAGAAGAGATCTCAGGGCATCACAATGTTTCTCGTACCTGCTAAAAACAACCAGCAAATTAGGGCACAGAAGCTCGAAAAACTGGGGTTTTATTTCGTGAACAATTTCAATCTGGAGTTGAACGAGGTTGAAGTCGATTCTTCTTCCATGCTAGGAATTCTGGGAGAGGCCTGGCATGGAGTAGTTCAGATATTCAACATGGATAGGGTTGCTACCTCGGCATCGCTAGTTGGAACCGGAAAGCTAGCAATTCGCATGGCGTCGGAATGGGCCAAGCGCCGAGAGGTATTCGGGAAATTGATAGGTACGAATCAAGGTATCCAACTTCCTCTGGCTGATGCGTTCGCCCAGCTCGAAGCTGCCGAAAATATGACACTCAAGGCTGCTTCACTCTGCGACAAGGGCAAGCCCTTCTCTAATGAGGCAAGCTACGCACTCCTCGCGTCATCGACCGCTGCAGCCGCAGCAACAGACAGGGCTCTGCAGACGTTGGGTGGGCATGGCTACTATGAAGAGTACGATGTAGAGAGATACTGGAGGGACGTGCGGGTCCACCGCCTGCATCCAATTTCCGAGGAGCTAGTTCTCTCTTTGATCGCTGAAAGATCGCTCGGCCTCCCAAAATCGTACTAGACTGTATGGACGAGAGACTTGCCTTTGTCGAGAAATAAGGAGCTGGCATTGCTGCGGGGCGAAGTGATCAATTGTCAAAGATGCCCGCGACTGAGGAATTACTGCGAACAAGTAGCAGTAGGAAAGAAAAAAGCTTATTCCGATTGGGATTACTGGGCGAAGCCTCTATCCGGCTTTGGAGATCCGAACGCAGAGCTTTTGATCGTCGGTCTCGCTCCCGCAGCAAACGGAGGAACGAGGACGGGGAGGCTCTTCTGCGGTGATTCCTCTGGCGAGTGGCTAATTAGGGCGTTGTATGAAACCGGATTTGCAAACCAAGCGATCTCGACCAATCGCAATGATGGTCTCGAGCTCAGGGGCGCCTACCTCAGCGCTGTCGTTCGTTGCGCTCCTCCCGAGAACAAACCCACTCATGAAGAGATATCGAACTGCCTGCCCTATCTTGCTCGAGAGCTGAGAATATTGAAGAATGTGAAAATCATACTTGTGCTGGGTGCTGTCGCACTGCAGGGAACCGTTCAGGCTCTCAAGTCTGAATTCAATTTGAATTTTGAAGCGAAGCCGAGATTCGTCCACGGATCGAGCTATTATCTGGGAGGAAATGTTCCAAAACTATTCGTGTCGTATCATCCCAGCAGACGCAACACCCAGACGAAGTTCATGACCTGGCCGATGTGGATCAGAACATTCCGACAGATTCGAAAGTATCTGAGAAAGTCGAGCGAGACCAAACCGCCAATCCTCGTTTAACCAACAATTTTTATCAGCGCTTCCTCTTCTAGATAGATCTGCTGATTCTAGGAAAAAGCGTGGTAAATTATGCAAACAGAAGCAAGGGAACAGGATGACGGGCTCAATCTGAAAGAGATTTTATTCGAAATGCGCGATTCCGCCGCCGTGCTGTACTACAACCGGCCGGACAAAAGAAATGCCATGACCTACAACATGGTCCAGGAATTCACGAGGGCATTTGACCACATCGCCGATCAAAAAGAAATCAGATCCGTGATAATCGCGGCAAAGGGAAAAACTTACTGCGTCGGCGGCGACACTACGGAATTTTTGACCAACACGATTGAGCAAACCGAGCGCTTCCAAAGGGAGAACCTCGAGCTCTGGCGAAAAATGGAGAAGCTCCGAAAGCCAATCATTGCGGCGGTCAACGGTTACGCTAACATCGAAACCATCCAGTCCGTCGATCTCGTAGTTGCAGCGCAAGATGCAAAATTCGGCCTGCCAGAAACTGGCATTGGAGTGTCTCCCGGTGCAGGAATAACTGTGAGGCTTCCGAGAGCCGTGGGTCGTTACATCGCAAAAGAACTGTTGTTCCTTGGGGAGTGGATTTCGGCGGAAGATGGCCATCGAATCGGAATAGTAAACAGGGTCGTAGCGCCGGAAAAACTAATGGAAGAAACGCTCGCGATTTCCGCGAAGATTGCCAAGCGAGCTCCGCTAGCTATCGGCGCTGCAAAGGCTTGCGTCAATTTTGGCTCCGAGATGCCCATAGACGACGGTATGGAATACCAGCTCAGGGAATCGATCGCAATGTTCGGCACTAAGGACTTGAAGGAAGGCATCACTGCATTCTTCAAAGAGAAAAGGGAGCCAAAGTTTACGGGCGAATAGGATCTATCGTTTAGCTTTGAGCTGCTTGTAAACTGCCTCTGGCGGAGCAATCGACTTCTCGAGCGGCGCTGCACCGCATAAGCGGAGGGCATCATTTATCGCATTCGCAACTGCAACGTGCGCTGTCCCGCCGCCTTCTCCCATCCCCTTAGCCCCCAGGGCCGAGAACGGCGAGGGAATTTCAAAGTGCTTCACCTCGAAATTCGGCACGTCAACAGCGTAAGGAGCGAGGTAATCTATGAAAGTCGAGCCCTCTGGTTGCCCCTCTGATGTGTAGGAATACTCCTCGAACATCGCCGCTGCATAGCCGTGGAGAGCCGCTCCATGCACCTGCCCCTCGACTACGAGGGGATTTATCAAGCGCCCGGCGTCGTCAACTATCACGTACTTAAGAACCTTGAACTTGCACGTTTCCGGATCGAGCTCTCCGACCACGCCGTGAGTCTGGTAAGAGTAAGTGAGCGTTAGATTGCCGATTTTTCTTTCGTCAGGCGCTTCGAGGCCGTTGTAGTAAACAAAGATCGTCCAGAGCCCCTGCTCCATTCCGGGAGGCATAAGGGCAGGCATGCCATAAGCAGTCCTTGCGAGCCGCTTCAGAGAAATATTCTTTTTCGGATCGTTCTTGAACTGAACCTTGCCTTCGGAGAGCTCAACATCACTCAGCTTTTCCTGAAGGAGATGTGCCCCAATGAGCAGCACTTTCTCTTTGAGTTTCCTTGATGCTCCAAGAACAGCACCCCCGCCCATGGCGGCGTATCTGCTACCATAAGTTCCCGAGTGCATTGTGTAGGGATGAGAGCCAGAGTCGAAGCCGGTCGCTACGTGAACATCCTCGGTTGAAACGTCAAAAGTGTCAGCGACTATCTGCGACGATACCGTTTCGTGACTCTGCCCTTGGGGAACGGTTCCGAGCTTTACAACGAAACGTCCGTCAGGGGTGAGCTGGAGCTCGCAAGCTTCCGTATTTCCTATCAAGGGTAATCTTGGATTCAGCATTTTCACCTGCCCGAAATTAGGGGCACCAGAGTCAAGGGTCGTAGCGATGCCAATCCCGAGAATTTTTCCCTCCTTTTCGAACGACTCCCTCTGCGTTTTCCTCAGAGAAGCGTAATCAAGTGTGTCAAGCACGATTTGCAGACTTTTCGGATAGTCGCCGTCATCGTAGACGCAGCCGTTGGGAGTAACGTACGGCTGATCTGTACGGGTGATGTAGTTCTTCATCCTGACTTCTGCGGGATCGAGGTTCAGCTCTTTTGCAACTATGTCAATTACCCTCTCAATCATGAAGAGATGGGGAGCTCTCGCAAAGCCGCGGTTAGGTCCTGCAGGGCATTTGTTCGTGAACACCGCGTACATATCGGCACTCACGTTCTTGATTTTGTAAGCTCCTGGAACTACCTGTGCCCAGACCGTGAGACCCGCCGGTTCGTGACGGGCGTAAGCTCCGTCGTCATCGATGCTCTTTATTTTGAGACCCAGGACTGTTCCGTCTTTTTTAACCGGTACTTTAACGTCGAATATCCTCTCTGCGCCGTGGCTTGCGGCAAGCATGTGCTCGGTTCTGGTCTCGACCCAGCTAACCGGTCTTCCGGTTTTCATCGAGGCGAGAGAGACGAGGATGACGTAAGAGTAGTTTATGATTTTGCAACCGTAGCCTCCACCAATGTCCATCGTGATAAAGCGCATTTTGTCGTACGGTAGTTTTAGGGCGCTGTTGAACTGGGGCATCATGAAGGCCGGTTCCTGGTTGTTGCACCAGACGGTAAGCGAACCGTCTTTCTTGTCGTAGCTCGCAACCGCGGCGTTTGGCTCAAGTGGGGTTGAGCTGAATCTGTGAAAGTGGATTTTGACGTCGAGAACTCGATCGGCAGACGAAATTGCACGGCCGATGTTGCCATAGTCATAAACAACGTGGCCCATTATATTCGAGCCAATTTCCTCGTGGATTACGTTTTTCGAAGTGAGGGCATTCTCCGCATTTAACACCGGTTCAAGAATTTCGTACTCGACGGAGATCAATTCGAGGGCGTCCTCAGCCGCAGACTTTGACTCGGCAATTACGACCGCGACGGGTTCGCCGACATAGCATACCTTTCTTACTGCAATAGGATAATCTCGAATGTTCGACGCAGGCGGGATGGTCATCTGGGGCAGAGGATCCGCCATTTTCGTGACGTCTTCAGAGGTAAGTACGCCAATAACTCCTTTAGCAGAGATCGCTCTTGAACAGTCGACACTGTTGATTCTCGCATGTGCGTAAGGGCTGCGAAGAATCGCAGCAAATGCCATGTTTGGAAGACGGACGTCCTCGACGAACCGTCCAGCGCCTCTGACCAAGCGGAATCCCTCTTTCGTTTTGAGGGCTCTTCCGATAACGGGCTCTTTCACCTGCTTAATTATTTGGACAGTGCTCATCGAGCGTCAACTTTTTGTTCGAATCCCTTTGAATAGGACAACAGATTCTTTCGGATCACAGAGATTCTAAATTAAAGAAAGAAAACTTCGCTTGAATAACTTAAATTTTGTCGAGCGAAGAAGAAAGCGAAACAAGTGTCAAGATTTTGAGTCTCAAAGACAAAGTCGAAATCGTTGGATACGGCGAGACTCCAACGAGCCGGGCCCGACAAGACAAGGGCGAAATGAAGCTTACCCAGCAGCAGTATTTTGTTTGGGCGTCCGAACTCGCGATTTCAAAGTCGGGTTTAGTTAAGAAGGACTTTGATGGTCAAGGGCTAGCCATCGCAGGATCCGCTTATCCCCACGCCGAAATCTGGTCCGCGGAAATCGCGCAGGATCTGGGAATTACTCCGTCCCTTCTTTTAAGATCCGACCACGGGGGAATGGGCGGATGCGCTTTGCTGCATCAATCAGCACTTGCAGTAGCTAGCGGTGTCGTAGATCTCGTTCTTTGTGTTAGCGCGGACACTCCGATGAATATCACAACTCCTGGAGCAGTCAGGACCTGGCGGTACGAAACGGAATTCCAAAAACCGTTCGGAATGATGGGACCGAATAGCCAGTTCGCATTTATCCTTCGACGGCACATGTACCAGTACGGCACGAACCAAGAGCAGCTCGGAAAGATAGCCATAACACAGAGGGAACATGCCCTAAAAAACCCGAATGCGTACCTTAAGCAACCCCTAACGCTCGATCAGTACCTTTCCTCTCGAATGATAGCCGATCCAATTCGAATGCTGGACGCGTGCATTCCCGTCAACGGAGGATTGGCATACGTCGTGGCTTCGAAGGAAATGGCAAAGAAACTTCCACATCGCGACAATCACGTTTCGCTGCTCGGCATTGCAGAAACTGACAATTACTTCGAGGGCTCGCGCATGAGGCCGGATATTACTTATCTCGGCATCAAGGATTCGTCGAAGAAAGCTTTCGAAATGGCTCAAGTGAATCAAAGGCAGATCAACTTCTTCCAGCCGTACGACGACTATACCGTAGCCGTCATCATGCAAATCGAAGACTGCGGTTTTTGCAAGAAAGGTGAGGGAGGGAAGTTCGTCGAGCAAAACGACATCACTTGGAAGGGCAATCTACCGACAAACACGGGCGGCGGTCAGCTTTCCTCGGGGCAGCCCGCTATGGCTGGAGGGTTTGTTCACGTCGTCGAGAGCATTCGCCAGCTCATGGGCGAGGGCGGGGAGAGGCAAGTTAAGGACGCGAAAGTCGGAGTCGCAACCGGAATTGGAGCCATCAGCTACGGCAACAGTCTCGTGAACAGCATTACCGCCGTTTTCGGAAAGTCCTAGTGGAGGGACTTGAAATGGAAACCGATGTTTCTAAAGCAAATACCTACGAAAAATTCCTACCGGAACCTAGTGAGTTCTCTAAACCATTTTGGGATTACTGCCAAAAGCACGAACTGCGAATGCAGTTCTGCGGCGAGTGCTCTAATTGGATCTGGTATCCAAGAGCATCATGTCCGAGTTGCGGTACTAGCGAGAAAATAGAGTGGAGGAAACTCTCCGGAAAAGGCGAGGTTTACTCATTCACTATCATTAGGCAGGTTATTGATAACTCGCCAGCCTTTCAAAAAGACATTCCATTCGCTATAGGATTAGTAGAACTTGAAGAAGGTCCGCGAATCTACAGCAATGTAAAAGGAGACGAGCTCAAAATCGGTGGCAAAGTCGAAGTATACTTCGAGGACGTCACTCCTGAATTTTCCCTGCCAAAATTCCGAACGGCTCAATGATCAAGTGCTCAAATGACGGCTATTCTAGTCTCGGATTAACCAAAGCATGGACCAGGCAAAGGTTTTAGGACAGGAAAGAGAAAACTAAGCCCTCAGTTGCTTAAATCGTCGCCCCGAGATGAACAAACGGCTAATACATCGTCTATACCGTCCACGGCCAGCGGCGAAGCGTCAGAACTTTCTCTCGACGATTGGCTCAGAAAGTTCGGCAGGATGTACGGCAAGCGCCACGAGAAGCACACTACAGAGTACATGATTTCGCGCCTCGTGGAGGAAGTGGCCGAGCTCGTCAACCCCATGGAAGCCCAGGACAGATCACAGATTTCGCCGAACCTTGCTGATGTCTTTTCCTGGATTTGCTCCATCGCGTACAAACTGAACATCGACCTCCCGACGGTGACGTGGGAAAAATACGGCACCAACGCGCCACGTCCCATATCTTCGACTCCTTCAGAAGTAAAGCAACCAGGTACTTTAGAGAGCTATTCACACCCTCGTACATTGACTGATTGGCAGTCATTCATTTCCCAGGTGTACCGAGCGGAAAATGCTCGGCTCAGTCCAATGAACGCGCTCGTAGCAATGATGAAGGATGTTGGCGATCTCGCAATGATTCACCGCAAACGAGAATCGCAAAAAGAAGTAACGCTTAAGCTCGCTGCAATACTAGCATGGACTCTTACCATTGCGCAATTGTTGCAGCTTGATCTCTCAACCATCGTCAATGAAAAGTACGACAACCAATGCCCTGAGTGCGGCAAGGAAATTTGCGATACCGACGTTTGCCATCCGTTCAAAACAATGTTTGTATCCTTTGGGAGAAACACAAGCGACGAGGAAAAGTACGTGATTCTTGATTCAGCTACGAAAAGGGGTTTCAAGACGCTAGTCAATCCAGCACCTGATCTCGAAAGCACTAGCGAGCTTTCCACTTCCATCGATTTGATAAACAACAGCGACGTAGCATGTATAGTACTTTCAACAAAAGGCACAGGAAGCGACGACCTGAAAGCAACTTACAGGCAGATTTTCGAAAGCCTCGCTTCCTATGCAATGCTTTCCAAGGGGGACATCTGGGTCTTCACGAAAGATCCCTCTAAGGACCTCGAGTCGTTTCTGAAAACTGCCTTCAAAGCTGAGGGAATAGAGGCGATTTCTTACGTTGACGCAAACCACTTGAATGCCCTTTTCGATCGATGTCTTTCCGATCTCGATCGAAAGCGAGACATGTCAAAAGGGTAAATTTTTTCTCTCAGCGTAAACTTCAGCTCTCCCATAGGAAGGAAGAGAGTAAGATGGATTCTAAAGATCAAAGGGAGGAGCTGAGGACGCTAATTGTATCAAGAGCTGTTGAGAGGAAGGACGAAGGCTTCAAGCTCACTTCGGGTAAAATTAGCACTCTTTACATCGACCTTCGTCGGCTCACTCAGGATCCTGGAGGTATAAATCTCATCGGAGAGCTAATTCTTCAAAAGATAAGGGAGCTCGCTCCGAATTCCGAGCTCATCGGGGGGATGGAAACTGCTTCGATTCCGATCTCGACTGCAGTTTGCTTGCTCAGTGCGAAGAGCAATCAGCCAATTGGGGCTTTCTGGGTCAGAAAAACGGTAAAAGATCACGGCATGCAAAATCGAATAGAGGGAAACATTCGAAAGGGTGCGAAGGTAGTGATCGTCGATGACACCAGTACCACAGGCGGCTCTTCAATTCAAGCTGCCGAAGTCGTTAGACAATATGGAGCAGAAGTAGTTCTCGCTTTAGCGGTAATTGATCGTGGCGCAGGAGAAAATTTTCGCTCTGCGCAAATTCCATACGACTACATTTTTTCCGAAAGCGAAGTATCATAACTTAGGGTAGACGATTCCCGATCTGCGCAATCAGCAGAGTTATCTCAAATAGAAGTTAAGATGAAACTTGCTTGCGCCTGAAGATAAGAGGATCATACTAGCAGTCGACCTCGACTACTTCTACGCGCAGGCGGAAGAGGTTCGAAATCCAGAGCTTAAGGGCAAACCGCTTGTAGTTTGCGTCTATTCAGGACGGACAGAAACGAGCGGGGCTGTTAGCACTGCAAACTACCTTGCTCGGTCGCTCGGAGTAAAGTCAGGGATTCCAATAGCGAGCGCGCAAAAGATTCTCGCAAACAGACCAGACGCCGTATTCATTCCGATGGACAGTGACTATTACGATTCAGTTTCAGTAAGAATCATGTCAATGATAAATTCCTATTCCGAAGCCTTCGAGCAAGTATCGATCGACGAAGCGTTCATCGACATAACAGAGCGAACAAAAGGAAAATACGCACAAGCAACGAAAGAAGGGATGTCGCTCAAGAAAGAAATCTACGTTCAGGAGAGGCTCACGTCTTCGGTTGGAATCGGGCCGAACAAACTAGTCGCGAAAATGGCGGTTGATTTCGAAAAACCAAACGGTTTGACCGTTGTAGAACCCTCAAAAGTTCAGGAGTTTCTCTTTCCAATGCAGGTTAGGAAATTATTCGGCGTTGGTCCAAAAATGGAAAAGGGGCTGAAAGAGCTGGGAATAAATTCTATTGGCGATCTCGCACATGCCAGTGAATCTGTTCTTGCGAATCAATTTGGGAAAAATCTTGGTCCGGAGCTCAAGAGACTAGCCCAGGGAATCGACGCATCTCCGGTCAAAGAAAGAAAGATTGAGCAGCTGAGCAGAATTATAACACTCAAACACGACGCGGAAACTTTCGATTTCAAGTCAGAGCTTGAACCTTTGTGCGTCGATATTTCAAAGCGGCTAAAATCAAATGCTCTGAAATGCAAAGCAGTTGGGATTATTGTCATAACGACGCAGTTGAAAACGAGGTCGCGGAACAAAACGTTGTGGGATGCGACAGATGATAGCAAAGTCTTGCTTGAGAAATCGTCCGAAGAATTTCAAGAGTTCTTTGATTCAGAAAAGGAAAAAGCTAGACGCATAGGAATTCGCGTCAGCTCGCTTGATGTTGGTGCTCGAAAGAAAGAGTCCGAAGAGTTTACGACTCTTACGGACTTTGGTATTTAGTTTGTCTAACTGATTGCACTGATATCGCTTGGCGGTGAAGCCAGGCTTCGTCCTGAGCTACCATAAATCAAGTCGCGCTTACCGTACGGCTTTACCTTCTTGATGGCTTCCTCAAAATCTGCCTTTGTGATTTCCATTTGCTTCAGTTTTTCCTTCGCATCTTGGCTCAGAGAATCAGAACCCCCCTTGTTTGCATCTATGAATCGCCTGATTGCGTTCATGCTGGCGATTTCCGCAACCGACTGGATGTCAGCCCCGCTGTATCCCTCTGTCTTAGATGCCAGCTCGTCTACGCTGATGTTTGCAGCTAAGGGTTTCCCTTTCAGGTGAACGTTCAGGATTTCCTTCCTCGCCTGCAAATCCGGTATTGGCACGTAAAGCAATCTGTCGAACCTTCCGGGTCTCAGCAGCGCTGGGTCAATCATGTCCGGTCTGTTCGTAGCTCCGATGACGACAATGTCCTGAAGCTCTTCGAGGCCGTCGAGTTCCGTCAGTATCTGGCTGATCACCCTTTCGGTCACTTGGTTGTCTCCCATGCCGCCGCCTCTCGTTGGCACCATGGAATCAATCTCGTCCATGAAGATTACGCAGGGAGCAGCCTGCCTTGCCTTGTGGAATATGTCTCGCACTCCTCGCTCCGATTCTCCGACCCATTTCGATAGAAGCTCGGGTCCCTTTATGCTGATGAAGTTCGCTTCGCTTTCGTTTGCGACTGCTTTTGCGAGCAGAGTCTTTCCAGTGCCCGGCGGACCGTATAGCAAAATCCCCTTC
>JASHSF010000089.1 GCA_030036955.1 Nitrososphaerales archaeon | reverse complement strand
GCGCTACGCGAAAAGATAACGGAATTTTTGATTTCAATTGAACGAGAGGGCGCAATTGTACCGAGCACGGATTTGAAGAAACCAGCTTTCTTGGTAGATGTCTATAGTTCAGAGATGGATTTTTCCCAGGGCATCGTGCGGGTGGACGTCGCTGTGAGACCAGTCAGGGCGATGGATTACATCTACGCGACTCTGACGGTGCAAGCTTAGGTAAAGTGAGAAAAAATGTCAGTCATCTCTGCAAATGTAAGCGATGTCAGGTGCGACGGAGAAACTATCCCGGGTCTTCAGTCAATAAACTACCAGATCGTGAGAAACAGACAGAACGTCCACGGAATCGGCAGCGACGAAAGGCTTGGCGTAGACTATGGCCCGCTATACGTCACCGGTTCAATCGTGGTGCGCTCCACATATCCGAAGCTAGACTCTCTCCTGACCAAAGAAGGAGCCGATCTCTCTTCGTTCCAGCTCGTAGTGGATCTAAAATCAGGAGCCGTTGGGACGGCAAAGTGGGGGCAATCTGTCAAGAGTCTCACCTTTGACGAGTGCTACCTCGAGGGCAAGACCTACAGCATGGACGCCAACGGAGTCGGACTCAGCACTTATACCTTCACATCCACCAGAGTTCGGGAACAGTAGCTGAATGGTTCGCAAGCTCACAAAGCAGAACATTCTCGACGGCGTGGGTAGAAGAGAGTCTCTCTACATCAAAGAGTACGAAGGAGAGGTCCTGATAAGACCCCTCACCGACGGCGAGCTGACCAAGGTATTCGCGGTGCTTGGGAATATTCAGCTGAAAGAAGACGGGACGCCTAACGTAAACAGGGTCGAGATTGCGAAGAACCTCGAAGCGCTTCGCGTTGCGACGTCCCTCGGACTGGTTGAACCCTCTCTCACGCAGGAAGAGGTTGCGGACATGAAATTCGGAGTCCCGGAATTCATAGGAACGCGCGTTCTCGAAATCAGCGGGGTTGCGGCTCCATCCGAGCTAAAAAAAAAGAATAGAAATTGAGCAGTTTGTCCGGAGCCCCGATGGATTGGAACTTGCCGCCTTAATCTTTGACGCTGGCTACAGGCTTGCACCAGATCCCGGATCGCTAACTCGCGATCAGATTGACTTTATTCTTGCTTCTCTTTCCCACAGGCAAAATCTTGTCGAAAATTCAAGGATGATAGCCCAAGGCTGGAATCGGATCGTCATCAGAGACGAACAGTGAAAATTATCTTTGGTTGCAATCGAAGAGCTTGTTGCAAGCGTGACAAAAGCGCAAGCAAAGAGCAAAGAGCAATTCCTCCGCTTGGCAAAGTTTGCCCCGGGAGCTCTCGCCAGTAAACAGAGCATTATTGCACAGGGCTTCTCCAAAGTCGCAAATTCACACTATGCAATTTTTGGGTCGCTCGGAGCCTATCTTCATCCTCTGGCACTATTACAAGCTTGGACACCCCTGCCGTCACCAGAAATCCTTGAAGGTGTCAGCGAAGCAGCTCAGAAAAGCGCGAGTGCACTCGATGAAAAGGCAAGAGGAATTTCAACCCAACTAGCTCAACCAAGCCAAGTTTCTACGCCAAAACCAGTTGTTGCACCAGAACCGATCATGAATCTTACGAAATCATTATTCCAATCTATTGCGACCAAAATAATCAGGCCGGGTGCAGGGCATCCACTAAGCATTGAATCAGCTGGAAGTATACCAGTGGCTCCATCTCTTGTTAAATTGGCTAGCAGCTCCAAGTCTTTCAAAACACTCCAACCAGTCATAAGCTCTTCCGATGAATCCAAGACCACGGCACCCATGAAATCTTTCCCGCCGACGAATTTGCTAAGTAAAGTGTCGAGCCCCGAAAATGTCAAGTTAATTTCCTCAGCAGTAAAACAAGCCTCCGTCGCCATGCCGAATTTGAATCGCGTAATCGCCCCATCGTTAAAGGCAACGACTTTCAGAAATCAGCTCTTCGAGCCACATACCAGCGTTCCGAACATGGGAAAAATGCCAGTTCTAGAGAATGTGGCTCAACCATTTTCTAGCGTGATAAATCAGTTGAGCGGAGGCAATCAGCTCGGCGGGGAGAGCGCCAGCAATCCAAGCTTGCTGGAGGACATGGCATCGTCCCAATCTGTGCCCCAAGACTTCGAACGGGACGCGACGACGAAAGTTTCTTTCAACGAATCATTTGAAATGGGAGAGACAACTATAGCGAATCAAAACTCAACATCGCAAGAAGTAGAATCCGGAGAGAAGCGATCATATCATGCCCCGATTCTGATGCTTGCAAATTCAAAGACTATCGCGCCATCAGAGCTGGTAACTGAAGCGACTGACAGAACCGGTCCCGCCCAGGCGGCCGAAGAAATCACGCGGCAGGAGAACAGGGAATACTATCAGAATATCCTACCGTTAGCCTTCAGCTTTGCAATTCTAACAGGAAATGCGGCACTGGCACAGGCAAATGCCAGCAGATCGATTGCGAAAAGTGTTGCGATTATGCGAGTTCTTGAAATGAGCCACATTGCGCCAGCTTTCAGCCAAGGCATAAGCCGCGTGGGCAATTCTGCGCGGTTGTTGAATGAATACGTCGCTGCAAGGACTGGGCCGGAAGTTATAACTGCAAATCAAAATGTGGAGAGTCCAGTGGGCGGTGTTTCGCCCGAGATATTCACTCAAAATTTTGCTGTTTCATTACCTGAGGCAAACTATCCGAAAAATGTTACAGCACCAAAAGGAGTAATAGGCGAAATTTCCCACGAAACAAAATCTCCGACAACCCTCCCACGGAAACCTCGCGTGAAGATCCAAGGGATATACGACTCGAATATCTCGCGCGAAGAGTCAGAAGAAAGCGAACTGGTTGAACTGCGAAGAAAAATATCTAGAATTTTAGCGGAGGAATTTCGACGCTTTTACGGCACAAAGTGAAAATAAATGCAATCTGCAACCGGCGACCAAGATTCAAAAGAGAAAACATATTTGCCAGAAAGAATTTCTTGGCTAGCGACCTCCGACAAACCAAAATAAAGAATTCTTGAAAATGTTAGCTCCAAAATATCTTCTCACCATCGGCTCCGAATCTTTTGATAGCGCAGACTCTGACTGCGTTGAGAGAATCCACATTAATGTAAGTCTCGACGTTCCGGCAGACTGCGCCACGATAGTTCTTAGGCAGAGCGACCAAGGATACAACTTTGCCCGAGGAGACGAGGTTAAGATTTCGCTCGGCTATGATGAAGACGCGGTAACCAAGGTTTTTACGGGCAACGTCAATTCAATCCATTCGAATGCGTCGAGACTAAAAGTCGGTGTCCTGAGCCCGATGTCTCTGCTTGTAAATTACTATGCGAACAAAATTTACGATAGCCAGAACTGCGGGAAGATCGTCTCCGACCTAATCAACGCGGCAGGTCTTAAGAGCGGCACGATTTCCTCCGGCATTGATCTGCCGACATTCGTCGTGGACGATAA
>JASHSF010000088.1 GCA_030036955.1 Nitrososphaerales archaeon | reverse complement strand
CCTACCATGGTCGTGTACAGACACTATAGCTCCGCCGGAAATCCCTGGAGGGAACAGATGATTCGAAAGCACCTGACAGAGGACCTGAACATTGCTATGGAGCACAAGGTGAAGGTCGTATGCGGTTCGGATATAGTTGGGGACGCCAAAAGGCCTCACGGTCGGAACTATCAAGAAATTGAAAACGAAGCAAAGTTTCTGGGGAATGGGGAAGCGCTCGTCGCTGCGACGTCGAGAGCTGCAGAGTGTCTAGGTCTCGAACGCTCAGGAAGGATTTTGCCGGGCTACTCGGCCGACTTGATAGCAGTAAGGGGAAACCCAGTCGATGACATATCGGCCCTTGCGCCGGAAAATATTGTTGCAGTCATCAAGAATGGCAAAGTGAAGCGACTCGAGAAAGCGAGCTAAGATTTCTCGCCGGAATCTTCTACTACGAATTTCCCGGGGTTCAGGATGTTGTTCGGATCCCACAGTTTCTTGATTTCCTGCATTAGGTTTATCACCTTTGGACCGTTTCTTTCCATGAGCTGGTCTCGAGCAAAATTCAACTTTTGCTTGCCTATGCCGTGCTCTCCAGTAACTGATCCCCCGAGGCTCACTGCGTACCTGATAATGTCGGCGAAAGCCAGATCCGCGGACTCGCGCGATTCCTTCGATTCCTTGTGATAAACAATCGAAGGATGAACATTGCCGTCTCCAGCGTGCCCGGCTAGGGGTATCTTTACTCCGTATTTCTTAGCCGTTTGCTTTACGAATGTTACATAATCCGCGAGCCGGTCTACGGGAACGACGGCGTCCTCGGCGTACACTCCAGTGTCAAGCGACTTGACACCTAGATGAAGCAGGGCTCTCGCGCTATAAAGGCGCTCGCCATCCTTCTCATCTTTCGCAATGTAGTTATCTACAGACCCGTTCGATTTGCAAACCGCGAGAATCTTTGGGATCAATTCATCGCTAGCCTCCATGAAAAGAGTGGCCTCGTGCACCGGTATTCCGATTTCAAAAGAGTCATCCACCGACTGTAGCGCCTCCGCTCCCATGAACTCTAGCAAATTTGGAATGAGGCGCGACGATCGGATGCCCACTATTGAATTCACTGCGTCTTCCCAGCTCGAAAAGAACACCATGAATTTCTTCACCGGCGTCCCCGCCTCTTCCTCGGGCGTCGGAGTTATCTTGAGCCACGCGTCAGTTACGAGCGCGAGAGTTCCCTCGCTTCCACACACGAGTTGGACGAGGTCGTATCCAACCCTGTTCTTGGGAAGCGGCTCGCCGAGCTTTGCTTTCGTGCCGTCCGCGAAAACGACGTTTAGGGCAAGGACCCAATTCCTCACCGTGCCGTAGCGAAACGTGCGCATACCCCCAGAGTTTTCTGAGATAATTCCACCGATTGTGCACCAGGGGGCGCTTGCCGGGTCCGGTGGGAAGAAAAAGCCTTTCTTCTTCAATTCTTCCTTAAGATCGTCGAGAACGACGCCTGCCTCGCAGTGGGCGTACCAGTTCGTCGTATCAACTGAAAGTATGCGATTCATGTATTTTGAAAAATCTATTACAATGCCGCCAAAGGTGCTCGTCGCCCCGGTCAGACTCGTCCCGGCGCCCCTTGCTACCACCGGAATTTTGCGATCATTTGCATACTTCAGAACCTTTGAGACGTGATCGGCCGTTTTCGGTTGAACAACGACTGCTGGCTCAGAGGCAAAATCTCCCAGGTCCGCCTTGAAGTCTTCGAACGAGCTTTTGTCCGGTCTCAGTACAATGTCTTCGCCTAGAAGCGACTCGATTTCTGAGCCTAGAGATTCACGACTTTTGGCGAAGGTCATCGATGTTGGACTACGCATCCTACGTTTGAACCTAAACACTCAGGGGCATGTTCGCTGCCCTCGGAAGGCGTAGATCCGCCATTGTTAGCAGCCCAGGAGGCGCTTCCAATACTCTGGGAATCATGTTGATGAGCATAGCAATCGTCCCGGCATCTCCGTTTATGCAGGGATTTGACTTGAACGATACGGTCGGGTTCCCGCTTATTTCAACAGCGTCGAACTCTTCCGGCGCTCCAATGTAAGCCGCAAAATCGTAAGTTATCGCAAATTTTCCGAGGATTATCCCCAGCGCTTTTTGCCTGGTTCCAGCCACCATCCCTGCTTCCACCGCGATCCAGTCGCTTGAAACTTTGCGATCCAAAATCACTGGTTCGGGTGTTCGTACTTCGATTTGTTCTAGCTTCCAGCCAATCGAATCGGCGAGCATTGAAATGGACTGAGAGAGGCCGACGTGCCCCGATATTTTCCCGCTTGATAGGGCATCCTTGAATTCGTCTGGTTTCATCCCCGCGCCTATTTTTTTCTGAAAAGGGATGCGCCTTGTGGCGGCGTTCATCTGGCGCGCAACGTGAATTGAATTGATCGAGATGCAGGGTGCAGTTAGGGCAATCGGAAGGGCGTCCATGACGAACCCTGGGTTGATGCCAGTTCCAAGAATTGAAACGCCGTTCTCCTTTGCAATGCTGTCCAGCTCATTTGCGATTTTTTGATCGACTACGCTCGCATAGGAAAGCTCTTCGCACGAAGAAACAATGTCCACTCCCTGAGTAGCAATATCTATCAGCTGCTGCTCGACGCTAGAGAGATAGCTCGACGTCGTGTGGACGACAATATCCGGCTTTGTCTCAGCAAGAGTTCGTTCGATTTTATTCGATACCAATACGCCACAGCTCTTGTCGAGACCGGCTACTACCCCGAGATCCTTTCCGGTTTTGCTCGGATCGGAATCAATCGCTCCTACTATGTCGATCCAGTCGCTCTTTTTCTCGACCATTGTCTTTACGACGGCGGATCCAATAACGCCCACTCCAAAACTTACAACCCTGGTCTTACCTGGCATTTGGGATGAATCGATCTTACTCGAGCGATTAAAAGCTCTGCCTTGGGAATCGGATGTCCCTTATGGTTACAAAACCCAAGAATACTCTCCAAGTGAACTCAGCAAGTGCATGAAGTTTTATACTCTCATTATCGGGAGATTACTCTGGCGAATGAGCGTCTCTTATAAGCAATGTTTTGCATTCGGCCCTTAAAGATTTGAAGAGATAGAATTTCAAAAATGATGAACGAAGGTTACAGGATATGCTCAGTATGTAACAGGGAGATAACGGTTTCATCTAGAGGTCTATTTCTACCTCACAAAGACACCAAAAGGAA
>JASHSF010000087.1 GCA_030036955.1 Nitrososphaerales archaeon | reverse complement strand
TCTGGCGCCGAATGGTAAGCAAGGGGGCAAACGCATTTTCTCGAGTATTCATTAGGGCACCGGTCAGAGACTCAACGAGTGGTTTCAGACTGCTGAGTGCCAGAGCGATTCGAGGCTTGCTCGAATACGATCTTTCGAGCAAGGGTTATTCGTTTCAAATAGAAAGCCTGTACGTCTACAGAAAGCTAGGCATGACTTTCGCGGAGGTGCCATACACGTTCGAGGAGCGCAAGGCGGGCGAGACCAAGCTTAAGTGGAAGGAAATGGTCAGATTTGCCGGAGTGGCTATGAAGCTCGGAATCTTTGGAATGCCAAAGAAGAAGAACGCGGAATCGTAGTTCTTCGAGCGTTTAGTTCGCGGGCTTTTTCCTACTCGGCGTTGAGGCAACGACCTTCTTCGACGCCGAAACGATCGAGAGTACGTCCCTGTCTTTCAACTGATACTCAACAGGAAGTCTTATGCCCGTCCGAGCATCGATTGCATACAGCAGTCCCTTCGCCAGATCAGTGTGGATCGAGTTGGCGAGATCTGTCACGGTCGAACCATCGCGCATGAGAAAAACGTCCGGGAGAACGTTTCCAGATTTGTCGGTGAACTTTGACATGTCGCTGACCGGGTAAACGCTGTTCATTCTCAGGAGCTTGAACGCCGCGACGTTTATTGCAAACTGCACGCCCGTCCTGAGATATTCGCCGAGTATGGCCTTCGTTATGTGAGAGAGTGCCGCCTGCTGCCTCTCGTTGAGCTTGGCGCCCTTTACAATTTCAAAGCGCTCGTCAGCTGGAGAATATTTGATCACGCCCGTTTGCTCTGCCCTGCGGAGCGTAAGCTCGGACTCTGCGCTCGCGGGCACGACTATGATGTCACGGTAGTTTTCGCGTATTCTCAAAAAATTCTTGGCAGCTTCGGGGACATCCATCTTGTTTGCAATGATCAGCGTTGGCTTTGAAATCTCGCGTAGGGACCAAGCAAAGTCCATTCTCTGGCTCTCGGTCCAATTCTCGACGTCGTCGCCAAATAGTTTCGTTTTCTTTAGAGCCTGGTTGATGTGATCCCGAGTTACCCCGATCCCGAGCATGGATTCTCCGAGCGCATCGGCGAAATCGGTTGCTGAGCGCCCTTTCTGCAATCTTACTACTTTCTCGATATTATTTGAGAACAAGTGGAGATACCACATTGCAAGTTCGTGCTCGATATCGGCAATGTCCGCGACGGGATCCCCGACACCCGGGCTCGCTATCTTTCCTTCCGCGTCAATGCTACCGGAGGCGTCTATCACGTGGAGTAGCACGTCGGATTGCGAAGCAACGGCTAGAAACTGATTGCCCAATCCCCTGCCCTCGGAGGCGCCTTTGATCAGACCCGGAAGGTCGACAATCTCAACTGGAATCATTCTCCAGCCCTCGATGCAGCTCGAGTTCTTTGGGTTGTCTCCCTTCAGTCCGAGCTCTCGATGAACGCAGATGGTAGCAGCCTGACCAATCCCGGTGTTCGGTGACTTTGTCGTGAAGGGATAGCTGCTAATTTCGGCGCTTTGAAGCGTAGCGGCGTTGAAGAACGTAGTTTTGCCAGCGTTGGTTTTTCCGATTAACCCGATTCTGACAATGGGCAATTTCTCTTTACACTCACTTCTAGACTTAGAATACAGCTAGAAACGATTAAAATCATTCTCCATGAGGAAAGAATGTTATTCAAGTAATCCATCGATCGTGTAAAGGAATCTTCCACCTTTCTCTGCTACCGCGATCCTTAAAGTTAGGAATATGCCCTTCGAAAGCGCGCGTTTGTTTGCTAGGGGTGTTGCATGCCGTCCAATGAATGAATCAAAGCCCAAATCCAACCGGGTGCACTTTAGCTCTGGCGCCGAAATTTCAAACGGCAACGGAATTACGATAAGAACTGACTCTTTTTCGATTTCACTCGACCCGAAAGCTGCGATGCCGGTCGATTATACCTTTGTTTCCCATGCGCATATCGATCACATGCACAGCCCAAAAGGGAAATCAAAGATAATTGCTAGCCAAGAGACGCGAAACCTGGCGAAGGTTCGCGGATACAACTTGGGATCTGCTTCAGGAGATGTACCTGGGGTTGAAGTCTTTGATTCCGGCCATATTCTCGGTTCGAAGGCCGCCCTTGTAAAGGACAAAATTTTCTACACCGGCGACCTCTCAACTCGAGATCGGGGATTCCTGAGAGGTTGCAAAGGGGTAAAGTGCGAAACGCTGGTGATGGAATCGACTTACGGAAGATCTCGCTACGTTTTCCCGGAGATCGAAACCATGGTCGCTCAGGTGCACAGGTTCATCGGACACTGCTTTGACTCGTGTAGACCAGTAGTTCTTACCGGATACCCCCTCGGAAAGGCGCAGCTGATTTCCTATTTATTTTCGACTTGGGAACCAATTTACCTCCACGAATCAGTTTTCAGGATGAACTTAAGCCACATTGACATGGGAATTGATCTGAAGAGATTTGCAGATTTTCAGAGCGGGAACGAAAATTTCGAAGCTAAGCTTTCGCGCGGTCCTTGGATAGTAATCGCGCCGACGCTGAGCAACAGGTCGCCCTTTGTGAAAGAGCTGAAGCAAAAGTACAACCCGGCTATTGCGACATTTACTGGGTGGGCCATGGATTCAAGATATCGTTATCTCACCGGAGTTGATGCTGCTTTTCCAATCAGCGATCATTGCGACTATAGAGATCTTATTGAGCTTGCAAAGTACTGCAGTCCGTCTATGGTTTATACTGTGCATGGTTTTGCCGCAGAGTTTGCTGCGCATCTCCGAGAACTGGGATTCAATGCTGAACCGCTGGAGGGGGGAGCTGAGCCTCAAGAGCGATTGACGAGTTTCATCGCTTCTTAAGCGATGTCTATTTTGACTTTGGCTCCGTCGATGTCAACCTCGCGCCAGCTTTCGCTTTCCGGTGGGAGATCGACATCTAGCCTGACTAGCTTTGCCCTAACTAGAAAGGCAATTTCTTTCTCTCTTCCCTTCAGGTAACCGATGTTCTGATCCCCTAATCCACCAATCCTAGCCATTGAAAGAACGTCGGTTGGATTGTAGCCCTTTTCTTTCCGTAGCGACTGGAGATTTCGAGCGAGATCTTTGACCAGACCGCGAGCGATCAGCTCTTCATCGCGCCGGGTGTCAAGCGCAACGACCATCCCAAAGTTCTCTGCCACGACCGTTCTGTTCACGTTGGCGACGAAAAAGAACTGCAGATCTGAAGGTCCGAGCTCAAAGTCTCCGACACTGACTTTGCCTTTGTCGGCCATTTGATTGTAGAGTTCTATAGGATCTAATGTTGCTAAGCCGTCCTGGACCTCCTTCAAAGCACGCTTTGCACGCGGGGCGACCAGCTCCAGATTGAGCTTGGCGCTCACAGTCAAGGGGAGTCTTGACGGATCATCTTCGAGGTCAATGTCCTCGACATTGCACTGCTCCAGTAGGATTTTCTTGTTTGCGAGAATGAGATCCTTGGAGTCCTTGCTAACGAGGTAGCTCGCCTTGGGCAAAGGCCACCTACGCTTTAGCTTGCCCTTCATTCTTGCGTTGTTAGTCAGCGAGACAAGCTTAGACACTAGATCAAACTCCACTTCCAATCTTTCCTCCCGCATCTCCGGCATGCTGCCGGGCCAGTCTTCCAGTACGAGAGCATCGACTCCGAAAGATTCGCGGGCAATGTAGTCAGTTAGGTATGGCGAAATTGGATGCAGTACCTTGCAGCATGTGAACAAAGCATAGCCAAGAATGTTGTAGATCGTAAAACGTCTCGCTTTTCCTTCGTCGTCTTCCTGCCACATCTCACTTCGAATTATCGGGACGTACGTTTGGCTGAGGTCCTCTATCAGGAATTGCTCGACTGCCCTCGCAGCTTCATGATATTTTGCTGCCGAATAAGCCTCTGTCGAAAATGCGATCAGAAATTCCAGACGCGACAGCAACCAAGCATCTTGCTTAGGGAGTTTCTTTCTTTCCGAGCGGAGCATTTTTTCAACTTCGGAAGATTTTCCGAACGCGAATCCATCAAAGCGGCTATTTTGCTGGTAGAACACGTTCATGTGATAGAGCGTGTTGAGAATTTGATACGGCCGAGTGTCGAGCTCCTTTTCCGAGAAATTAATCGAATCTATTGGACCTCCTTTCCATAGAAGGTAAAGACGGACGACGTCGACCGCCTTTCGACTCATTAGATCACTTGCAGCGACGTAGTTGCCCTTGCTCTTGCTCATCTTCGATCCCTTATCGTCAAGGACAAGTCCTTGGAAGAGAAAAGCGTCGTATGGCGAAATGTCCTTTTTCTTCAGTATCACGTTCTCTATGAGAAGCGTGTATGCCCAGCCCCTCGTTTGGTCTATGCCTTCGGTTAGGAAAGGAACGGGGACGTACTCCTCGTACTCCTCATCCGTGAAAGAGGAGTACGGCGCGGATCCGCTGTTGTGCCAAGTATCTAGGACGAATGGTTCCCTCACCATTTTTTCATTGCAGTCGGGACACTGTATTGCAACCCTATCGATCCACGGGCGGTGGAGCTCAAAGTTTTCGCCATCTGGGAGTTCTTTGGCGCTGTCAACGATCTCTTTTCTCGAGAAAAGCCCGAGCTTTCTGCCGCACGAAGGGCACTTCCATATCGGGAGGGGAGTGCCCCAAACCCTTTCTCGGGACACGCACCAGGGGTGCTTTTCTTTTATTATCTCTACAAAGCGGTTTTCCGGTGCTTCGTAGTAATACTGAACCTTGGAAGCCGCGTCGACTGCCTTGTCGGCGAGCCTATCGACGAAATAGTAGTACTCGCGCCTTGCGAGCCATACAAGCCTGTCGCCGGATCTCCAGCAGACCGGGTATTCGTGCTTCAAGTGGCCGTAGCGCAAAAGAGATCCCCTTTCTTTTAGGGCGTCCCTGACTTTTTCGTCAGAGTCTCTCACAAACAGTCCTGCGAAAAGGGACCCAGCATCCGCCGTGAATTTTGCTTCTCCGTCTATTGGATTTAAGACCGGAACGTTTCTCTTTCGGGCAACGTCAAAGTCGTCTTCTCCGTTTACGGGGGCCATGTGCACCAACCCAGATCCTGTCGTGTTATCGACGAAATCTTCCGCTACGATCGAGTGAACCAGAGGACTCTTAGTATCGAACTCGGCTTGCACAGTAACGAGATCGGCAAGAGGGTGCTCGTATCGTATACCTTCGAGTTCGCTCCCCCTTACTGTTCTTTCAATTTCATACTTTTCGACGTGAAGCTCGCTCATCATGGGTTCGAGACGCTCTTTGCCGACGATCCAGGTTTCTTGACCTGTATCAGTCGGGACCGAAACGAAGCAGTATTCTGCCTCGGGCTTTGTTCCAACGAGTTCGTCTGTAACAACAGTAAATGGCATGGTCGTCCAGCAGATAAGAAAGGCAGGTCTCGAATCCCTGACCTTCATCTTGAAGTACATCGACGGGTCATCGAGGTTTTCGTATCCTCCAAGAGCAACTTCGCTCGCGCTGAGTGGAGTTTGGCAATTGGGGCAGAAGGGCGTCACCCTGAAGGACTCTTCCAGAATTCCTTGATTCCAGGCAGCGCGAAGTATCTGCCACTCGCGCTCGATGTATTGGTCCTTGAAAGTGTAGTACGCCTTGTCGTCGTCAATCAGAAGTCCGAGCTTTCTATCC
>JASHSF010000086.1 GCA_030036955.1 Nitrososphaerales archaeon | reverse complement strand
AAGAAGTCGATAAGGAGCTGATCATAAGCAGGAATTGTCCAATAGTCAAGCTTGCTCAGAAGTACCCGGAACTGACCTGTGATACCTTCCATACAATATTCATTCGCGAAGTTCTGGACCGACATGGAGTTGTTCTCAAACAAGCGATCGCGCGTGGAGCAACTGAATGCATACACGAGGTCACAAGATGAAGCATTCAATTTCGGTCGAGAGATCTTTCGGACTGCATTCAGACCGAAGACGATGGGAGTGTTACCACTAACCGGACTCCCAATTCCTGCCACTTGCGCCCTAAAGAGCACAATTGCCCTATACCACGAGAGATCGGTCTTGCCGACCACATCCCACACATACAAACTTTGTATGTGCGTGATAATGAGAGAAGGAAGGTGGAGAAAAAAGAGCTTGCCGTTTTCATTCTGGGATTGGTAGCAGGGGCAGCGGCAGCGGCAGGAACAGTGTTTGGTGATGCCAGGGGCATGAAACAAGTGGTGGGAATAGCATCCGAAGCCTTAGTACACTTTACAGGCCGCCTTTTCGGACGCAAGTCGAAGGAAACACGGTCGTAATCCATGGTAAGCAAATTAATGGAGAAGCGAACAACTTCACGACAGAGCCTCTTCCGCCCTGAGGAAATGGGACTTTACCACTGTTCTTAACAGCAGTTTTAAAGATGAGACATGCGAGAACCGACTCGAAGATTCATGAACAACGTCGTTAAGCCAATTCTTGTTTCATTTGTTGCAGGACTTATTTTGACTGTCCTGACCTTTCTCTTCATACCTATTCATCTAGTCCAACCCGCTACATCAATTTATGAACACGGTTTCCCCTTTGTCTACTACTGGACTGGATATGCTGACCTTGCAGGCACTTTGAATCAATTTTTCGTTCTCTCGTTCCTAAGCGATCTAGCGTTTTGGTCTGTTGTCTCTTTTTTCGCTTATCTTATCCTTAGATTCTCGCTTGAGAAAAGGACAAGATCCGAAACCCACAAACCTCAAGGAGACAACATCAAACTGAAAGTCAGTTGACTCACGTTACGACAAGGACGGATTCCCTTTTTCGGAAAATGACAGTATCAAGGTGGAAGACAACCGCCTGCTTTGTAGTAGTAGAGAATGGGAAACTGCAAGGAGTAACTGCCGCCGTTAGGCACGTAGAACAATCCATAATGAACGAAGTAGTAAGCAGAAGAGTCGTAGATTGTAATATGCTGAAACGTAACACAAGAATTTGGATTTATCATCACCGACCCGACCCAAACTGACACAGGGATAATCGGCACAAAGAAAAATATTCCAAGAGCAATTATGATTGCAAAAAATACTCTCTCGTGCTTCAAGCCAAATTCCCAACTCAAGTTCTCTACTTGTTGGTCGTTCGTTGGTAACGCTGAGCATTTGGATAGTCTTTTCCCATCAGTTGACGAATCTCTTCATCAACAGTGGGGTCGTAGAAGTGGTCTGCTTCCATTGAATCTTTTTTCAGGACTTTGAACTCTGTCCACTTTCTTATCTGAACTGACTCTTCATTAACTGGTTCGAAGGCTACCACTTCAACCTCGTATTTCTTGCCTGCAATTGGGATTGATAAACGGTCTCCTTTTTTCACAATTTTAATCTCACAGGCATCAGTCAAATATTGCATCGAAACATAAGGTAGCCAAGTAACGGGTCTAATGCTAAGAGATTGTGCCGTTTGCATTTTGTAACTCGCCTTATGGCTGACTTACCGTTGAAATTGAACGAGGGTTCTTTTTGGTGCGTATATGAACGGATTCTATTCCTACTGGTTATGGCATAGGATAATCATTTTAGACCAAAAAGCGATTGTCGTGCGAACGGTTCTTAAGAGGATTGCGGACTTGAATTTCGTGAACGTATGTGAATAATATTTCGGTAGAGCATTCCCGCCGACAACGCTATGATAAACGCCGAGCCAATAAACAAAACATAGGAAACATTCGCAACTGGCGAATCATAATTTCGGCCGCAGTAAAATCCAATGCAGAGATTCGGCGGGATGAGGAAAATGAACACAACAAAGCCCATGACCAGTAATACGATGCCCAGAATTAGCACGGACAACCAACGATTACTTCGCATGGATTCTATAAGACCACTACTGTAATTCGACTGTCGTGCGAGCGTTCTAATCGAGAAAGATTCCAAAATAAGGAACTAACCACAGCCGCCATTTACTTTGTTATCTTCTCGAAGACCTTTGGCCGCGTGCTCTGCCATCGTTGATACAAGAATGCCAACATATCGTTTTAGGGCGTCAAAAACCAGATACAAAATCGTCACGGATAAGAATCACACACATACAAACTTTGTATGCGTGACAGTGGGGACTTGCAAAAGCACCTGCTCTAGATTAGCACGCTCACAATCATTGCCCCAAAGAGCACAAACAAATACGGCAGCGAGATGAGAAAAGCTCTGAAGCCCGTGTCGCTCGACGGGTGGCGGAGCATTTGAACGTCTACCGCTATGAAAGCTAGGGCAAGGGCGACTGCAACGACGTAGTAAGCGGCGTTAAACGTTCCGAGAACCGGAAGAAAATACGGCAGAAGCGAGAACACGAACAGCGGAATCGAAGAATACACTATCCAGTGTATTACTTGATTTTCGTTCATCAGGACTGAAAGCATCGGAAAGCCCGTCTTTGCATAATCCTCTTTGTATTTCATTGACAGCCCCCAAAAGTGCGGCGGCGTCCACAAGAATACCAGCAAGCCAATGAAAAGCCCCGGCCACCCGACGTAACCGGCGCCAGCTGCGTACCCAGCGAGGGCTGGGAATATTCCGGCAACTCCTCCTATCACAATGTTCCATTTTGTCCTGGGTTTCAAGTAAATCGTGTAAAGGAAGACGTACGAGAGAGCCCCTAGCAAAACCATTAGGGCGGTGACAGAGTTCAGCAGAGAGTACGAAAGCACGAGACTCAGAGAGACTAGAGCGGTTCCAAATATCAGCGCGTGCCCGGGAGGTATGGTGTTTCTCACTAGAGGCCGTGAATCCGTTCTAGACATCTTAGCATCCCTTCCGCGCTCGAGGTATTGGTTGAGTGACGCAGAGCCTCCAGATGCGAGCACTCCGACCACGGCAAGGGAGAGCAAAGCCGTTGGATGAACCCGTGTACCAACCGCGACAAACATCGCAGTAATCGATTCTATGACGAGGAGGAGCATAATGCCCGGCTTCATCAGCTGGTAGTAGCCAACTAGCCTGCTCTCGCTCAAGATCGTTTGGTCCACTCTTGCTGACGACGTGAGAATGAGAGGACACAGATGTGCCTTATATCTTTCGCAGATTATGGAAAATTGTTCTTTCGCACATGCATACTTTTCTGACTCTGGTTTATCGCACAGAAACACCTGGCGAATTACTTAGCGCGCTGGATTACAAGTTTCGCTCGCCGTTTCGAGCACGATGCGAGCGGCAGTATTATACGGTAATATCCGCGTACGCGACGTTATCATTTCCAAACAGTCGCACGGTGTACGGCTGGGCGGTCAAGATCGTGCTCGCGGGACTCGCGTTCCCAAATTGGATCAATCCTGTCTCGATATAGTTGGAGAACGTGAAAGTCACTGTCGCGTGAGCCGAAAGCACGTAGCCGTCCGAAGCTAGTTCATCCAGTATTTGGCTCTTATTTGAACCAGAAATCGGAACCAAGGTAGCGTTCGCAGTCACGGAAAACACTGCGGAGGAAACTAGCGCAGGAATGGACGGGCCGTATGTTGTGTTATCAGTCGGAGTTATGGTTACGAGCTTGAAAGTGACAGAAGTGTTCCCGGTATTTGTTACATTGATTTGCAGAAAATTTGGCAGTAGGCTGATCGAAGTAATTTCAAAGTGAGTCATCAGCGCAACCGCCTTCCACCACAAATTCTGAGCGAGATTCGATCTCCCGCCCAGAACGTGAGCCTGAGCCGGAATGTCATTAGTCGGGATTATGAACGCCCTCGCGCTGGGAAGGAACGCGAAAGCCGGTAGCGAAGAATCACCGAGGAGGATTATCTTAGGGCTCATGTCAATCAAAACAGCTTGAGTTTGGGCTGCCCCGACAGTTACCCCTCCTGGCAAAGTTTCGGCGAGATTGACCTGGCTGCTGATGAGGCTAGCCGAGTAATTCACGCCGTTAAAAGTAACAGTCACTTGGCTCACGTTGAATTCAATCACGTCAAATTCTATTCCGGATGGAATGCTTGCAATGCCTATGGTTTGAGAAATGTTAATTGATTGCATGAGGTCAATTGTTCCCGGACCACCGATCGAGAACCAGTTCTGAGAAGAGTTGCCCTGTCCCGCAATGTGAATCGCAATTGAGGAATAGCTCATGTAAACGTCGTTCGTTCCCACAGGCACCGTTGGGGGGTCGGTAATGAGTGTTGATAGCGTGCCGTTGGGACCATGCCGTTCCGTGGAGCTGCTAACCGTCGTTGTTTGAGTCGTAGTGCTCACGCTTGTGACGTAGCCGGGGAGTGCGTAAACAGTTGCTGCAATCAGGCCAGCGGCCACAATCGCTCCAATGATGCCTGAAAGCACAACTGTCCTCGATAAATCCATGTGTTCTACCTGCCAAAAATATGCTAGCTAGGCTAGCCTTTTCTCTGTACAAAATATATTTGGCGCAGATGCAGATATTCATTTCCGATACTCCGCGACGGCTTAGGTATATCCCAAGTCGATATTTCTCTCGAGCTCGCGCTTATAAGTTGCGAAAAAACACCCGATATGTTTCTCCAAAGCTAAAAGCTTGAGAATTTAAACAAAAAGAGGGGCAGGAATCCTGCAAGAAAAAGCAAAGAGGCGTGTTTTTGATCAAAAGAGGGGAATCAAATTCTTTGAATCACTCTTGACTAACCGGGTCTTTGCACTGACTCTTCTTTATTCTTCGTTCGCGGCTCTCTTTGCGTCGCTTGCGATTTTCAACGGGACCACGATCCTCTCACAAACCAATCCCTTCCAGTCGGCAGATATTTTCAAAGTTTCACTGTTCGTAAAAGGCATCAGCCCTTACTCAAGCGAACCTTGGGCAGCGCCTTACCCGCCGTTCTATTTCGCGCTGTGGGCTCTGCCCTATCTTTTTCTGAGTGAAATTGTGCACCTTTCTTCCTCCGGGACTTTTACAGGATTTCGAGTTATTTCGGCGCTTGCCTTCTGCGCCTGCGCTTACTTGATCTACAGGAGCCAGAAGGTCGTAGCTCGAATGCAAGGAAAGCTTAGCGAGAGCAAAGCTGTTTCGATGGCATCCCTTTTCGTTCTCTGCTCTCTGGTCGCGGTAGTATATCCGGTTGGCGATGCCCTCGGCATCCTGCTACTTTCAGGAGCTTGCGTCGCGTTCACTTTGAGGAACAGCAACTCCACTTGGCTTGGAGTCTTGCTTGTTTCACTTGCAGTGGCGTTCAAGGTTCAGCCCATCCTAGGGGCTCTTCTTTTGCTGGCTTACTACTATTACAGATCCAAAGCCTCAGGAATCGCGAGACATTTTTTGAATCCACTTGTCTCCTTTGTTGGAGTCATGGCAGGACTCGTCGTAATTCCAATGGTAATTTTGCCCGACGCCCTAAACTCCTTCTTGCTTTACAACGCGCAAAATATCCAACACTACACCTTTAATGTCTACGCAGCTCTCTACGATCTCGCTCTTGACCTCACCCCTTCGAGCTCACGCTACTCCTCGCTTGCTCTAGACGCCCTGTGGCTTTGCTTGAGTGCGCTGCTCGTCGTTTATCTTGCGCGAACTCTATTTTCGGCGAAAAGTTTCTTGTTAACAAATAAAGATTCTATGCAATTTTACGCGCTCGACGTACTCTCGCTAGGCATAC
>JASHSF010000085.1 GCA_030036955.1 Nitrososphaerales archaeon | reverse complement strand
ACAGTGAAGGTTGGGACAAATCTCGTGGTGCTTGAGAGCTCGAAATCTGGCGACGGCGGATTCCAAAAAAGTGGCAACATACAGGTACAGCAGCCCCAAGCTCAATCTGTACAAGCTCAAATGCATCAGACGGATATGGGAGATGATCACCAGGGTCTAGCAACTTCAAAGGCGGCTCAACAGCAGGAAGTTTCCAGGTCTGTTAAGCAAGTCGTTGCAACACCTGCGACAAGGAAGTTGGCTCGAGATTTAGGCGTTGACATCGAATCGATTTCTGGGTCAGGACCAGCGGGGAGAATAACAGATCAGGATGTTCGGATGGCGGCAAGCTCAGCAAAACGACCATCCCAGCAGTTGCAACCTCAAGAGCAAGAGCTTCAGCAACCGAAGGAGCCAACAATTGAAATGCAACAGACAAAGCGAGCCGAAGGGGTTCATGCTGCTGAGGAACGGGTTGCAATTCACGGCATCCGGAAGATAATATCGGAAAAAATGATGAAATCCTCGCAGGGCACAGCTTCTGTAACGCACATCGATGAAGTCGACTTTACAGAGCTAGTAAGTCTGCGTGAAGCTGCAAAACCGCTTGCGGAATCGAAAAAAGTGAAGCTTACTTTTCTTCCTTTCATAATAAAGGCAGTTGTTGCGACGCTGAAAGAATTTCAGTACTTCAACGCATCCATAGATGATGAAAAGAAGGAAATTGTCCTGAAGCACTACTACAACGTCGGCGTCGCGGCGGATACTCCGAATGGGCTGATTGTTCCAGTGGTCAAAGACGCAGACAGGAAGAATATTTTTGAAATCGCTTCCGAAATCATGCGTCTTTCAGAAGCTGCGAGAAACGGGACCATCCAGCTTCAGGATCTCCAGGGCGGAACATTCACAATCACGAATATTGGGACACTTGGAGGAACCATGTCCACCCCGATCATAAACGTCCCAGAGGTAGCGATTCTCGGCGTTCACAAGATTCAGAAAAAGCCAGTTGTCAGGGACAACGAAGTCATAATACGCCATATGGGTTACGTTGCCCTAACGTTCGATCATCGCGTCGTGGATGGCGCCGACGCGGCGAGGTTTACTTCGAAATTGAAGCGTTACCTTGAAAGTCCTGCTCTAATTTTACTCGAAGGAACGCTCCATTAGAACAACAGCACCAGAGCCAGACAGAGAGATAGCGCCCAGTCCGCGTACAACGCGTTCACGGTAAAGGGCACATAGAAAGGCGGCGGGCCGTCATGCTTCGTGAACACTTTCCACTTTCTGAAGAGGATAGAAGCGGAAATAATTGGAGCGGCGAGAACAACTAATGGAAGGATTCTAGTTGTTACTAACGCAGTAACCAGAGCGTAACTTAGGATACTGAGGCATGCCGAAAAGTATAGTGCATTCTTTTTCCCGAGCACAGTCGTTAGGCTGAGCTTTCTAGATCTTGAATAAACTTCGTAGAATATCAAGTCGTGATCCATGAGAATCGTTACTGTGGTTATTCCGATCGGTATCGATATCAACAACGCATCGAGAGAAATCTGCCCAGTTTGAACGTAATACGCTCCCATTACCGGCAGAGGGCCGAATGTAAAAAAGATCGCCAGTTCTCCTAAGCCTAGTCCTCTATAATCCAGCTTTGCCGGTGGAGCGCAATAGAATATCGCGAGCAAAGTGCCAACCACAGCGAGGAGGAAGGCAAATACTCCGACGGCGTACCAGAAATAAACTCCGATAACAAGACCCCCTAGGAGAAGCGCGCTGGAAACAATTTTTCCATTTTGGAGCGACACGTAACCTCGAGGAATTGGCTTCCAACCTCCAAAGTCACGGGGAAACATGGAGTTTGCAGTGCTATCAACTCCGTTTTGAAAATCGTATGCATCATCTATTGCATTTGCCCCGAGATGGAGAAAAACAACCCCCAGCAAAACTAGCCCAAACAGCACAGAGTCAAAGCGACCAGAGACATGGTAAGCGAACGTAGTGCCTACGAGTGCCGGTAAAATTATGAGAGGAAGGAACTGCGCCCGTGTCAACCTAAGAAATAATGCTAAATTGCTCGGCCGTGGTTCAGGGGATCCAATACTCTGCTGGTTCGATGCACCTGACGCCTCTAGATCTTTGACTCGGCTTTGATGCCAGCAAATCTTTCCAAGAACGACGCGACCAACCTGTCTTTAACCTCGTTCATATTGATTTGATCTACTGAAAGCTCTTTTTTCATCGATGTCATGATGCCGGATTCGTAACCACATGGCCTAATTTTTTGAAAGTAGGAGAGATCTGTATTTACGTTGAGCGCGGCGCCGTGATAGGATACCCAGTGGGACACTGCTATGCCGATGCTCGCAATTTTTCTCTTCCTGCCGTTCACCCACACGCCGGTTTCCTTTCCCAGGAGACCCTCAGCCCCTTGAATTCCGAACGAAGAAATCGTCTCAATAATTGCTGACTCTAATTTCTCGACCAGACCACGAACGCTCAATCCTCTTTGTTCAAGCGATACGATCGGGTAAACCACCAGCTGACCTGGGCCGTGGTAAGTCGCGTCACCTCCCCGTTCTATCTCAAAAATCGGAAGATCCCTAATGAGCACGTTCTCTTGGTGGGAAGTTCGCCCGAGGGTTATGACGTGATTGTGCTCGACTATAATAAGCGAATCGCGTATGTTCCCTTGCATTCGATCGCTTAGTAGATTTTTCTGGAGATCCCAGATTTCTTGATAGCTGTTGGAAAATCCGAGATCGTACACGTCAACAGGAGTTGTACGAGATACGAGCGTTCTCTCCGTTTTAGACAATGATTCTTTCAAAGCGCCCCATGGCTTTAACTCTGGTTGGAGGCGTTTGAACTCGGGGCCGTCGTTACTTGGGCTCTGTGCGGGCGCCTGTTTGTAATGTGAATGGCTTTGCCCAAAGCATTTTCTGAAGCTTCCATTATTGCCTCCGGCATTGTAGGATGCGGATGAATTGTAAGAGCAATATCGTCCAAGGTGGCTCCCATTTCTAGCGCCAAGCTGGCTTCGCTGATAAGATCTGAAGCATCGAGCCCAACAATTTCCACGCCGATGACTAGTCCAGAGTCTTTGTCCGCGATGACCTTTGCGAAACCTTCGGGTTCTGCCGCGGCAAGCGCCCTTCCGCTGGCGCTGAAAGGAAATTTGCCAATCAAAAGTTCTGATCCCCTCGATTCCGCTTCCCTTTGGCTGAGGCCGACGATAGCGATCTCAGGATCTGTAAATATAGCCGCAGGCATTGCGTGGAAGTCCGCTTCGCTGTTTTCCCCGCAGATGACTTCTGCTGCAACGATGCCTTCCTTCATGGCTTTATGGGCAAGTAGCACACCCCCCGTGACGTCTCCAATGGCAAATAAGTTCGGAACGTTGGTCCGCATCTGTCTGTCGACCCGAACGAATCCCTGTTCGGTTGTGCTGACGCCAGCTTTCTCCAGACCAAGATCCTTTGTGTTAGGTTTTCTCCCCACTCCGACTAACACATATTCTGCTTCAGCGCTTTGCGCAGCTCCGTCAGGTGTTTCAAAGTTCACCTTCACCGAAGTTTCTCCAGGGCTTGCACCCTTCACTTTGCTTTTTAGGTAGACCTTGGCGCCGAGTTTCTCCAGGTTTTTCTTCACTGGATCTACAAGGTCAAGATCCGTTCCAGGAAGAAGCTGATCGAGCAACTCCACAACCGTAAGCTTGGTCCCGAAAAGATTTGCGAAAGCCATGCCTATTTCGAGACCAATTACTCCGCCTCCAATCAAGAGCATGGATTTAGGCGGTCTCGTGAGCTCAAGTGCTTCCGTACTCGAGATTATTCTCTTGCCGTCGAATTTTATGTATGGAAGTTCGATCGGCACTGTCCCAGTCGCTATTATAGCGCTCTTGAACATCAACTCAACCGGACTCTCGTCCCTTCTTTCTACCACCAATTGACTCTCGGAGCGAAATGCAGCGCTGCCTCGAATGATTTGCGAATGATTTTGCTTTAACAGGAATTCAACTCCGCTTGTTAGGCGATTCACAACTCCAAGTTTCCAAGCCTGCAGTTTTGCAATATCGACGGAAACATCTGCCATTATTCCCATCTTTGCTCCGTCGCGCACATTTTTCACAAGTTTGCCCGCGGTGATCAGTGCTTTGCTGGGGATGCATCCAATGTTCAGGCAAACGCCGCCTATCCGGTCTCTTTCGATTACGACGACTTTTTTCCCGAGCTGCCCCAATCTGATGGCCGCTACGTAACCGCCAGGGCCAGATCCAATTACGACGGCTTCCGCGTCTATTTGGCTAGCCTGGGTCATGTTACTGCGACTCTGTAATCGATACCTTTTAGGGCAATACGCTTGAGTTATTTTACATTTGACGAAACAGCCAAGTTTTCGCTTTGAAGTCCCCTCTCGTAACGCGCTGAAATTTCCTTCAGTTGCCTGGTTGCAAGACCTGGGTCGTTGGCATTCATGATGGCAGAAATGACGGCTATTCCATTCGCACCAGAACGAAGCACTTGATCCGCGTTTTCGAGATTGATGCCGCCCGAGGCAAATATGGGTATTGAAACTTGATGTCTTGCTTCCGATAGCATGCTGAGGGGAACGAGATCGCACTCATCTACGGATGACGAAGGGAACATCGCGCAAAATGAAACATAGTCGACCTTTGAATCGTTTGCCCAAAGTACCTTTTCCATGCTCGTGCTGCAAGTGACTCCTACGATGCTTCTCGGCCCCATTTTCTTCCTGATTAGCTCGGGAGCTGGGTCCCGCCCGTCGATGTGAACACCATCGGCCCCTATCTTTATCGCTACGTCGAGATAATTGTTCACAACAAAAGGAACCGAAAATTCATTTGCGATCTTGGCAAGTTTTTTGCCGATAACAACAGCTTGATCGTCATTTTCCCACGAAGACCAAAGCTGGAGCGCGTCTAGCCCGGCTTCCATCGATTCTCGAACTACGCGCAATACTTTTTCTTCGCCGTAGCTAGAGTCCACTACGAGATATACCCCGGATTCAATTTTTCTTTTCATGATTATCTCCTGCTCATAATACAGATGAGATACAATTTCTGCAATAACAAGGCTGTTTCAAGTCCATCCGTTATGCTTTGCCGCATAATACGCGTCCCAATACGGATCAGTTACCGGATACTTGATAGGCGTTTCTACGCCTTCAACACTTACAGTATTGATTCCTCTGTCTGGGGTTACGAGAACCCCTACGTCCGCGGCTGAAATCCCAATGCCTTGGATAGCAGTGATTAACTCAGTGCTCTTGGATGGGTTGCACGCAATTATCAGGCAGCCTTCTCCCAGACTGATCATAGGATTCATGCCGAACAGGTTGCAAATCGATCTGGTCTCCTGTGATAGCGGAATTTTTTCGAACTCGACTCGCGCCCCAAGCGAAGACGCAGATGCTAGCTCAAAGATTGCAGACAGCACCCCTCCTTCGGTAGTGTCATGCATTGCACTTACGCCGTCAGAGTGAATTCCCACTTTAATGGCTGTAAGAGCCTCATCTACGACGGTCGTTTGTTTCAGGTAGTTCCAGCCCCTTTGAACCATTGCATCGCCTAAATTTTCTCTGATAGAATTCGGAAAGACTCGGGACAGGATTCCGGTTGATGCGATTGCTGCTCCCTTGGTGACAATCAGCCTGTCTCCTATCGAGGCGTCTTTCGATGTTACGTATGCGCTGGAGGATCCAATCGAGAACATAGATCCGGCTCCGATTATCGTAAAGTCCAGGCCCTCGAATCTTCCAGTGTGACCGCCTACTATGGAAATACCCAGCCTTTCGCACTCACGGCTGATCGCTTTCCAGTAGGTTTCCAGTTCGGAATCACTCATGACCGGAGGAAGATTGAGATCGAAAATGGCGTATTGGGGACGAAAGCCACTCGTAGCAAGATCTGAAGCGATAAGGTTCACCGAAAGCCACGCAGAGTCAACGGCTCCAATTTCTGGAATGAGTGAAATAGGATCTGTAGTTGTTACGAGCACTTCATTGCTGGCGATCTTGATTATACTAACGTCCACGCCAGCTGAAGGTCCCACGAGAACTTCGTTCCGCGATTTGCCGAGATTTGGATAAATTACATTTCGAAAAAAATCGCGGGTTACCTTGCCGTACATGCGATTTTTGGTCAATGGAGCTTTGCACTTTTCAAACGGATCCAGAAGAGCGCTTCGAGTTCTACGCCTTTTTTTCGTTAGCTTTCAACGCGACTCCCAAGAACGCGCCGAACGGGTTTCCAGTATCGCGTTCGAGTCCCAGCGGCTTAGGAAAGAGCGTGGTTCTCCACTTAGCTAAGGAATAATCAGAATCAAATGATTTCTTGCAGAGCGATTTCATTTCTCCAATCGAGTAAAAATGGGCCCTGCGGTAGTAATCATTCTTGCCGAAAGCGAGTTGAAATTTTCTTCTGAGCGTTGGCAAGCTCCAAGAATTCATAAGCCCCAAAACAATTCCTTTTCGGGCGACTCTGGCTGCCTCCTTAAGAACCATGATGGGTTGCGGCATGTATTCGAAGCAAGTAATGAAGAACGCGACGTCAAATGACATTGATCTGAAAGGAAGGTTGAGTGAAGGTGCGTTGATGAAATCCCCCTCTTTCCAGAGAGATTTCGCTTGCTTGGCCATATATGGAGAAAGGTCAACGCCCATCGCATTCTTGCCGAGCGTCTGAAACCAACGCGTGAAGTGTCCGGTTCCGCACCCGATCTCCAGAATAGAAGATGAGCCTTCGAACTGATCCAACATAATCTCAAGAACTCTCTTTTCCAGAAGATCTGCCCGTTTGTACTTGCCTTCGTACCACCCCTCGTATCCTTCTACGATCTTCGGCTGCATGTACCATGGGACAAAATCGTCTTTCGGTTTCGATGCTTCGCTCGCTTCAGACGTCATTGGCATAGCCCTTGATTACTCAGGAGGTATTGCAGAAGCGATTGAATTCAAATTCAATTTGTTTCTACTCTTTCTGTAAATAAATGATGTCAGATAAATTAGGGCGCCAACCGGAATGAAGATAAAATTAATTGCGATCAATGCTGAAGGGGACAAGAAGCTGCCGGTAACGAAAAAATATTTCTCGTTAGAAATAAACACATAGGTCATGAATAAAATGAAACCGAGCGATATTAGTCCGAGAACGGCGAGTCCGGAGCTATTTCTGCTGTGATTTGGATGTTCTGAATTGTCTCCTTTCCTGCCGTTCGAATTGATCCTTTGTGCTATCGCTGCGATCGATGTGGGGAAAATGCAGCTGAATGCAGGGGCAATTATGACGGCGAAGAATATTCCTAGCAAAGAAGCGTATTCCAGAGTAATCAAAACGAGTCCCGCCTCAACAATTCCGAAAACTGCTATCGTAGCTTTTACGGGCGAATGAAATCGGGAGCTCACGTTACTCAGGTCGCTGGGTACAACCCGGTCGAAACTCCATGCAAAAATTGACCTTATCGGCTGAAGGTATAATGGAGGAAGGAGGAGTATGGTGTAGCCCAAAGTTATTGTTGCAATCAATAAAAGTGCAGTGTATCGGTTCCCGGCGGCCAAAAGGAAAACAGCAGTCAAAGCTTGAAGTGACCCGCCAGGAAATGGTAGCACAGTTCCACCGGACAGAGAAGTGACCGACGCAAGAAACGTCGCTCCGACTTTCGAGTACAATAGATATACTAGTACGGAAAAAATGGCCGCGTTCAAGCATGCGGCTCCTGCCATTGCCGAGAAATTTCTTTTCGCTCGGCTTGCTCCTCTGATTTCTCCTGAAACATAAGTTTCGTAGAAGACCCAGATGACCGATGAAGCGCAGATCGCAATCGCCGGAATGGAAAGCTCGTAGATCGGAGAAATTGAAGCAGCTTTGATAACCGCCAAGTAAGAATTCTGTGAAGTCGAAGTTCCGTTTGCTGCTAGCATGAATTTGTTGAAATTCAAAGGAAAGCTGCCAGAGGTAGATTTGGCTAGCGAATACACCATCGCAGCCGTGCCTACGATTGTCAATCCCCAGAGCACGTTTAGGGTGGTAAAGACTTTCCTGATCCCCAGGAGAGTTATCAAAGTGAAGAGAAGATTCACAATTGTCGCTAGGATGAACGAGTAGATCGGCTTACCAAGCAGGACTCCAAGAGTGAAGAAGTGGGGATCGCCCAAGTAGAAACTTGCCACCTGAAGACCCGGTGAGAGGGCCACGTAAAAAATGAAAAAAAGAGTAAATGCCGCCGAAAAAAGCTGCCATATCGTAAGTGAAAAATTGAAAGAAAATCCAAATGCTGGATGAACAATTCTGCTGTTGAAAACATAGTCGCCTCCTGATCGTGGCATTTGAGAAGTCAGAACAGAATACATTGCGGCAATAGCAAGAGCAAATACGAGAGCGACTCCCTCGGCAAGAATCAAATCGTCTCCTCGAAAGAAAAAGAGTGACGATAGTGCGAATACCAGAGGGCCAAAGAAGAAAGATGCAGAGGAATCAAAGACGAACGAGTCAAGCCAGCGTCCCTGTCTGACCAGGCCCGTGCTCTTTCTCGTGAACAAAGTTCGTCACACTAACGTTAGAAATTTGTCTAGCATTTGGAAAAAGTTCTCAATAGATGATTAAAGCTTGTCAGTGTCCCCACAGGAAGCACAAGTAGTCAGACTAAAGAAAGGCATCCTTCATCATATGAAAGCCCACTCTTTGGATCCTTGTAAATTACTCTAATCTTCACCTTTTGAAAACGTTTCAGAGGAACGCGCCACGTCGATCTTGCTTCTATCTTTTGAAGCAGTTCAAGATTTCCCAAACGAGATAATTCGGCTCCTTGCGCTCCGATATTCACCAAAACAAGATCTTCATCATTTGGATAACCTAGAATGAAGGCCCCTTCAATTGCACGTTGATAGTCCATCAGGGGAAAATAATCCAGCCGTGAACTCTTTCGGCCGATTTTGCCGAGTCGATCCTCGTATTCCTTATACAACAGAATAGATCTGTTTGCTTTAGACTCTATCTCGGGCTCCGCAGATCCCAACTTCGATTCGAGCTCAGATTCTATTTTTAGCGCCTTCGAGATCGCGAGTCTAATGTACGCGTCTATGACTTCAATGATGGGATGCTGCTCATCCCTGAAAGACAAGACTAGTTTTGACTGCTCCAGAAGAGCGATTGAATTTTTGCATGCCTGGAAAGAATCTTCATCCGGTTCGCTGAGACCTTCCAGAACTTCTAGCCCGGCGCACGACGCTACGAACGGAGAGAGAAAAGCAAAATGCAGCGTGGCTCGAAAAATTTCTCCAGCTTTGACTAGAGAATTCAAAGCGCCGTCGAAGTCCTCTTGAGCAATCAGCTCGCGGCACTTCTGTACAGTGGAAAAAGCGTCCATCAGTGTTGAGTATTCGTTGTAAGCCAGAGCAACTTCAGTATTTTCGGATCCTGCAAAGTAAAACTCCTTTGCAGCTGTTTCAAACAGCTTTTTCGATTCCGAGGTATTTCCCGTCTCATCAAACTTGATTGCTCCGGCCCAGATCGCAAAAGGATCTGTTTTATGTTGCAGATCCGAAATGGTGCTGCCGCCACTGGTTTGGTCATTCAAATCTCTCATCGCCTCCCGTTGCATCCTCGTGTTTTAGCTATTTTCGATCTTGCTATTCTTGGGAGGATACGTTCAAATAAAGTGAATGACTAAACTTTTCTCCATTCGTCATGCGATGTCACTACTGCGAACAGGAAAAGCCTGGACTTCCTTTTCGTTGCAACTATTGTGGCGAATACTTCTGCTCTGATCACCGACTGCCAGAAAATCACGCGTGTCCCAGAGTCGGAGGTCCTAAGCAACCGGGATACTCTAATGTCCCTTCGATTCAGGAGAGATATGCGAAGTCCCGTGGCCATTTTGGTAACATCCCCGGTATATCGTCAGGAAATTCTCGCTTCCGCCTGAGTTACCCGGGTCTATTTTCGCGAACTGAAAGGAAACATATCGCTTTAGGCGCGCTACTGATCACGCTTGTTGGTTTATCTATGGAGCTAAATTTCCTATATCCTTTTGCAATTGGTCCCGTAATTGTCTCGGTCCTGGGGTTTTTGGCTGCCTTCTTCGGTCATGAGCTATCTCACAAAATCTTCGCCCAGCGAAATGGGCTTTGGGCTGAATTTAGGACAAACACGTATGGGCTAATATTCACTGCAATAAGCATCATTTTGCCTTTCAAGTTCATTGCGCCTGGGCATGTCAGTGTGACCGGGCAACCAAATAAGATCCTCAGCGGGGCGATAGCTATCATAGGGCCGGGTTTCAACATTGTCTTTGGTCTAGCCGCACTATTACTCGGTCTCGCGTTAAGGTCAGTTACTATTGTTTCAAGCATTGGACTTGCCCTAATTTTTGTAGCGCTATTCAATGGCTACATGGGTTTGTTCAACTTAATTCCATTCATGGGATTCGACGGTTACCCGGCGTTCGAATGGGACAGGATGCGTTGGGCAATTGCCTTGATCGGCGCCTTAGCCCTCACTGTCGGGGGATATTTCTTTCTGGGTTATTTCTAACCGCAGAATCCAAATGCTATGCCGCCTTGAGTGCATCATCAAGATCCTTTTCCTGAAGACCAATTCCCGCCCTTGCATCCCTTCGAAAGACTTCCCTCCCGTCTTTGAAAACTACGAGCGTAGGAACTAGATCAATGTGATACTGATCCCATAGTGATCTGTCTTCGCTGTCTACATTCACTATGATAAAGTTCTGAGCATTTACCTCAGAGCTATGAGAGCTCTTGATCATTGAAATAAAACGTCTGCAATATCCGCACCACTCCGCGGCAAATAAAACGACTTTCGAACCTGGAGCTTTTAGATCTTTTTCGAATTGGGCTTTTTCTATCCAACTACCAAAATTGATCATGATCCCCATCAATGAACCTATTCTCTGTTTATGACTTCTGCCCTGTTAGAGAGTTTTTCTTCTCTAAACCATATAATATACAAAGCAATCTTCACTAGGAATTACGGAACAACAATTCCAGCTCGCCAACCAGTAAACGGCTATTGGGGATCGTTTCGCGGCGTTCCTTTATATATTACTAAAGTTATTGCATAATGTCAAGTCTCCGTCGGTTTCTTCAGATTTTCTTTTTGTCAAAAATCGACTGTTAGGCTCGGCAAGCACAAATTTTCGGTCAAAACGAATCTGGCTTTATTTTAGCTACAAGGGCTAGCTTGGCAAGAATTATTGAGGACGAGAGCACTGCAGAGCAAATATCCCAAAGCAAGTCCTCGGAGTACTTGAGAACTGGGTTTGAAACTAGGCTTGCGGAAGGAGAGTTAAGACGATTTCGTTTCAATCTGACTTGGTAAAACGGAAGCACACAAGCTTATAACGAATAAATCCAACAGTGGTGCATATTCGGGAATTCATGCCATGGGCGGGACAACTGATTCCGAAAACCCCGCAAATTCGCCTGAAGGGACGGCATCTATAATCAATTCGAAAAAGACCCCGTATTGGGATACGAGATTTGCGTTTACCAATGCAATCTTACTTCTAATTGCGCTCATAGCGGCATATCTAGAATATGACGTATATCCAACCATTATGGGCAAGTCTCCATTTTACGAAACGAACATTACTCTACATTTGTCGATTTTTACGTACATGTATGACTCAACTCGATGCACTTTGTCGGATACTACAGTTGCGAACTGTTCTGCGGCAGGGGGAACTGTCGTGCACATCGTCGGAGTCCCGGCTTTCGACTTCTTTCAACTTATGATCGCGATGATTATTCTCGCGAACATCTATCATGTTTGGACTCGCAACTAGGATCGCTTAACCAGGTGGTCGATCTACTCTTCTTTTCGAGTCGTTTCAACAATCTTGGTTGTGGCGACCCTGCCGCCAACTTCCGATCCTTTGCTGATACCAGCCTTCATCACGAGCGATCTGAACTCCGTATCGAATAGCATTGCTGGTATAAATGCGCCCATGACATTCAGTCCGATCGTAAGCGTACCCCAAAGCTCCCTAGTACCAATGAATTTCGCAAAATCTGCATCGGCATGACCGGTAGACTTGAGATATAAGAAGGCCGCCATAAGACGAGCGATTGTACTCTCATCCAATCCACGAAGCACAGATTCGCTCAAGTTGGTGATGGATGAAGACCTTTCGAGCTTGGCAATTTGTCTCTTTTCTTCAGCTGTGATTTTCATATTTTCGATTCAGATCTAACCATTTTTTTTCCTAACCCGCGAGTACCCGCGTCAACATAGCTTCGCGGATGCGAAGAAGGTGCCGGAATCAATCTGCTACAGAAAACTGGTTCCTTCTTTCCCTTTGATTGTCGCTTTGAAAAGTACATCAACAGTCAGACCATTTTCGATCTTTTCGACGGCGAACCTGTATCCCTCTATACCTGCCTGCATTCCATTCAAGTACTTGCGAATTTGGTCACCGTACAACGCGAGTTGATTCTGGACATTGTCGAGGGACTGATTCATTTTTTGCTGGCCAGCAACCACTGAGTCGTCGACCTTAGTCTTTACGTCTGCAGCCTTATTGCTAATATCCTGTGCCTTTGCCCGGATGTCTGTTGTGGACGACATACTATCCTCCTCCTTCTACAATTGACTCGGGGCACTTTTAAAAACGCTCACAGTTCTTATTCTAAAACCTCAGTAAAGAAGAATAATCCAATAATATGCATTGAATACTCGATTTCAATTTGCCTAATTCCCCTCGCTTCCCAATCTATCACATGGTTTCTCGTACCTAGGTGTTTTATAACTTGACTGACTTCGGAAGTAAAGAAGAGAGAGTCGCTAGCATTCAGACAGAGATCCAGGGGCGCATTTTTGTTGTTGAAATATTGCGCCTTGCCAATGGTTGCTTTGCAAGCATTTCTGAGAATCCCGAACCAAAAATTGGTTTAATCACCCTTTCAATAAGTAACAAAAATCGTGTACAATCTTCGAACCTTCTTCCCGAGAGGCGGGGAAGCATATTTTCAGGTATGGTAGGGGAGATCCTTGCACACAAGACAAAGGGAATCGCAGTAGTTTCTCTCTATCTTAGAGAGGAAGTTGACCACGAAATTATGAAAACACTCTTAAACGAAATCGACAAATTATTGCCGTCTAGGATTTGAAGCCCGTTCTTGAAGGATTTCCTACGGCTTTTAGCTGATCAGGGCAAGCTCTCAAAGATCCAAAAAAAGCTCTCTTGTGATATCGAAATCTCGTCCGTTTTGGAGAGGTTTCAGGATCGGGCTCTTCTATTTAGCCACGTTTCCGAATCTTCGCTTCGTTTGGCAGGAAACTTGTACGGAAGCCGTTCGACACTTGCACTAGGTTTGAATTTGAATGAGGATGAGGACTTGCTACGCCATATTGCGGATTGTGTGTCCCGACCTTCGAATAAACGAGGAGCGGAATCATCGTTTGAAGATTCTGCATGGAATCACAACGTGTCCTGCGATCTAACGAAGCTGCCTATTTTGAAACACTTCCCCTTGGAAGCAGGCAAGTACATCACCGCCGGGATAGTTGCTGCAAAGCTTCCCGGAAACGCTGGAGAAAATCTTTCTTTTCACCGAATGCTTGTACTTTCGAAGGATAGGGTGGCTGCGCGAATAGTTCCCCGCCACCTCGATCAAATCGCTTCGAGCGCTGGGTCTAAAAAAGTACCAATCAGTGTCATTATCGGACCGCCACCGGCGGTGTTTCTTTCGGCATCTCTCCAGACGGAGTACGGCCTAAGCGAGTACAAGATTGCGAACAGACTGATGGGCGAAAAGCTCGAACTGGTCTCATCAGAGAATTCCGACATTTACGTCCCTGCTGACACTGAAATTGTGCTAGAGGGAAATCTGGATTATTCTGAGAAAGTGAGAGAAGGGCCTTTCGTTGATTTGACGAGCACTTATGATCAAGTACGAGAGCAACCCGTCATTACCTTTGATCGCATGCATTACAATGACGATTCGGTCTATCAAGCTGTTCTGGCAGGTTCATCGGAGCATTCCATTTTCATGGGACTGCCCCAAGAGCTGAAGATTCGTGAAGCCCTCTCCAAGGCTATTCCAAAAATTAGGGGAATTAATTTGACTCCTTCGAGCAGGGGTTACTTTCACTGCATAGTCAGTATCCACAAGACTAATGACGGCGATGGCAAGACTGCGATCATGAATTGCTTTGCGGCGAGTCACCCTTTGAAACTCGTGATCGCTGTAGATGATGATATTGACCCGTTTGCTTTGGACCAAGTGGAGTGGGCTCTTGCGACTCGTTTTCAGGCGCGAAGTGGAATTGTTCTGATCGACGGTGCCAGAGGGTCGAGTCTCGATCCATCGAGCGAAAAATCCGCGGTCACGAGCAAGCTGGGACTGGATTCGACACTTCCGGTAAAAGCAGAAAGGACAAAATTCTCAAGAGCTATGACTGAACTTACGCCAGAGGCGAGCTCCGCAATTTCCGAAATAGAAAGTTCGCAGGGCGCTGAAACAGGCGCTTAGCACCTTTTCTACACCCGAGATCTTAATTCAGGAGTAAAATTATTTGATCCTCAAGAAGTCCGAGGAAAAAGCTCTGAGCGGAGAGTACGGCGAAGCACTCCAGAGCGCCTATCGAGTCCTGCTAGCAATTGCCCGCTTAACCAATGCCAAACGGTTTGTTCCGATCGACTGGGCGCACGTTTCAGGAGTTTCATATTTGACGATAGGGGATTATGGTCTCGATTTCTTGCGTAGAATAAGCGCTTCCAAGGCGAAATTCAAGGTCTTTACTACTGTTAATCCCTGCGGAATGGATATCGAATGCTGGAACGAGCTCAACATTCCAAGCGAATATGCGGAGAAGCAACTCAAGATAATTTCATATTATCAAAAACTCGGTACGGCGAACTCTTTCACATGCGTGCCATTCCAATCGTATTCTGTGCCGAATGCGGGCTCGCACATCGCTTGGGCGGAATCTTCCGCAGCAATCTTCGCAAATTCTGTACTTGGGCTCAGAACGAACAGAGAAAGCGCTGTGAGCGCACTCGCAGCAGCGCTGACTGGAAAAACGGTTTATTCAGACCTGCACCTCGATGAAAACCGTAAGCCATCTATTGCACTGAAGCTGTCGTTTGAAGAAAGGGAAAGCCATCCTGAAAAAGTGCGCAAGAGGAAGTTCTCGGGTCCCCTTTCATTCGGATTGCTCGGCTATTATGCTGGCAAGCATACAAATGGCGTGGTGGAGTTTCGAGGAATGGGCTCAAGACAAACTATAGCTGAGCAGAAGGCTCTTTGCGGTGCTCTAGGCACGGTGGGAAGCACAGGTATGTTCACTCAGGGCAAAACCACCGGGATCGAAGTTTTGGATTTCGGCAATAAGGAGTACGAGGAGACTCTGAATGAAATCTCCGATTCTGAGACCGGCGAGTTAATTGTTTTCGGTTGCCCCCAGATGACAATAGAAGAGCTTTACGAGCTGAGCAAGTCGTTACAAGGGAAGAAATTCCAGAAGAAATGTGTCGTATTTTGTTCTTCGAAAGTCTATGAAACTGCCTCGAAAAGAGGCTATTCCTCGATAATTGAATCTGCAGGAGCTACATTTGTTCGCGATGCCTGCGCTGACTTTACTCCTCTGATATCCTCACTGAATGTAGATTCTGTCGTTACAGATTCAGTAAAGGGAGCGCATTACATGAAACGCGTCCACGGAGTGAAAACTGCGCTCTTGGATACCAAGGAGATCATTTCAGGCAATACCTAGGTGTTTTCCGTGCCACCAGAGAAGTCAAATTCAAAGACTGATATCATCGAAGCTCGTTGTATTGTTGAGTCAGCGAAGAAAATCTCCGGGCCGGTTCTCTTTTCTTCTTTCCCTATTGCTTTCCTTCAGGGCGTTGATCCAGAGAAGGGGACTGTAAGTGATAAGAAAAGCGATATTTACGGTGAGGAATTTAGAGGAAAAATCTTGATCTTTCCAAACGCAATTGGAAGCTCAGTGGGTGCTTACGTGATTTACAGAATGGTAAAAAATCGCACAGCCCCTTTGGCAATGATCGCCAGGACTGCAGATATAATAACTGCGTCGGGCTGCGCTCTTGCAGGGATACCTCTTTACGATGTTTCAGAACAATATTTCTATGCACTGGAAAAATTCGACAAGATTACGATAGAAGGCAAAACTGGGATTATCCGACGCTTTGGCAGTCGAAACCCATAGCTGTGAAATGAAATGGATTCCAAAACGGAGGTCGCGCCGTCCTTGAGGGCATCGACCGTGGCATATTTTGCGGTCGGAGGATTGTTGCTTGTTTTACCGCTATTGCTGATCCTGACATGGGGGAGTTCCTCCTGCACCCAGGGTTTCAATGTTCCGACCTACTGTGTATCCCGTTCTGAATTCAAATTTTCAGCCTCATTTCTTCCGTTTGTCATGCTGATGGGAGGCGTAATGATTGCCTATAAGATGAAGTCAATTTCAGATTCTTTGAAGCCGCCTGATGAAGAGGATGGGGCGAACGACGAAAGAGACTTGGACAATTGAGCTATTCAGAATCTCGTGAAATCCGGGGTGAATGAATTGTCCGAAGAAAAAAGAAAATCTCTACGAAAGGACGGAATCAGAATAGAGGCACTAACTGTGCCTCCGCTTTCAAACAATGTATACATCGTATATGAAGACGGATCTGATTCGGCCCTGATTGTAGATGTCGCCGAAGGGTCCAAGCAGATTTTGAAGCGATGCCGAGAGCTTTCCGTTCGGCCCGCGCTCATAGTGAACACTCATGGACATTCCGATCATACGATTGAAGATCAAGCACTTAGGGAATTGACTGGGGCAAAGATCGCGATTCATGAGCTTGACGCTTATCGACTCGCGACCGAGGACGAGGCTTCCTTCGAGCTAGGCATGGAAAAGGTCCCCATTGAGGCGGATATCCAACTAGTTTCCGGACAGGAAATTCCTTTAGGGCGGAGTAGCAAGTTTACCGTAATGCATACCCCGGGCCACACGGAAGGTTCGATATGCCTTTACCAAAAAGAAGCAGGCATACTATTTTCAGGTGACACATTATTTGCCAGAGGATATGGCAGAGTGGATGGAAGCGGGTCAGATCCTGATGCCATAGTACTGTCTCTTAAGCAGCTTCTCGAGTTACCGCCGCAAACGGAAGTATTTCCGGGCCACGGTGAATTTACAAAAATTGAAAATGAACAGTGGTTGAAGGAGATAACAGAAGCGTGAAATCCTCTCTTTCTACTAATGAGTTCCGGGCGGAAAAATGACTTGGCGAGAAGCCCAGTATTTTGGATCCTCGTAATGTATGAAGTCAGGGTTGATCCCCTTTTCAACCGCGACGTAGTATGCATATAGCTGTAACGGAATTATGTAGATTAGCGGTGACAACTCTTCTTTGACATCCGGGATGAATATGGATTCTGAAGATGCCTCTACAATTCGTTTGTCATCCGTAATAGTGATAGTTTTAACATCGAGGTTCCTGAGCGCTTTCAGGAGGTCCATGTGCCTTTCTCTCGAAGGTCCTTGCGGTGCAAGCACAAGCATGATCGAATCCTTGTCCAGCGAGACCCAGGGGCCGTGGAGGAATTGCTCGGACTCCATACCTTCAGCGGAAGAGTAACTTGATTCTTTTAGCTTCAGTGCTGCTTCCATCGCTGTTGCGACGTTCGGGCCAGCTCCTACGATGAAAGTTCTCTTTGCTCTAAAACCAATTGTTGTTGCAAGCTCTGCGATTTTCTTCTCGTTTTGCACGATTTCAGAATGGATGTATTCAGGTATTTCGTTTAGTTGCTCGAGAATAACCTCTGCGGACTGATTCGAGACTTCTTCTCTTAGATAATACGTACCCATGTAAATTCCCGCCAGGATTGAACTAGTGTATGATTTTGTATGTGCTCTAGATTTTTCTAGTCCGTTGCCAACTATCATATGACGGTTAGCAGTCTTGGTTATCGGACTTCCGGCCACGCCAGTTAGCCCAATGGTCCTAGCACCTGCAGACTTTGATCTCGCAAGAGCGTCGATGGTCGTCTTTGTAGATCCTGTGTGTGAAAAACCAAGAACAAGTGTTTTAGAGTTGAGAGTATTGTAATAGTGATTCAGTTCAAAACTCTGGACTGCGTCGATGTCGGTTCTTTCGAAAAGTGAATACAGGATGTTTGCCGTTGCAAGCGCTCCGTGGAAACTGGTGCCGCATCCCGTTGTGATGAGCTTGCTTATTCCTTGCCAGTAGGGCGATATGTCAGGAGCTTGTCGCTTGCACATTTCGAGAGTTGCGTAAAGCGCATTCGGCTGCTCGAGAATCATCTCATGCATGAAATAAGGATGACCGGATCTAGTTTCTTCGGGGGGCATCATCTCGTCTTCCTCCGGCAGTGTTGCCAACAAAAAGACTTCGGTGCAGGTAAAGAAGCTTGGGGTAAATTCAAACTATAGTAGATATTTGAGTAAACGCTTTTAGTTCTCGATGAATATTTCGTTCCGAGCTTCTTTAATTGGCGAAAAAAAAATTCAACAAAGAGCAAGCCCAAAGCTTTTGGTCGAATTATACAAAGAATCTTTCCGACTCCATCACCGAGACTGAAAGGGAAGGACTCGAAAAAGGGTACTCCT
>JASHSF010000084.1 GCA_030036955.1 Nitrososphaerales archaeon | reverse complement strand
TGTTGAAACTCTTGCGCAAACTGTGAGCTCAAGAAATTGTACTCCTGGAACCCGGAGATTGCGATGGAGGCAACAAAAGCTCCAATTCCAACGATCATCACTACAACGACGACCATCATCACCCTGGAAATCACCGGTGATTGGTACTTGGCAGGCAATTTTTCTCTTGAGTGATATCTCTTATCCTAACTTACTTTGGCTGGTTAAAGTACAATCTTTTTCGGCCGCTAGGTCTTTCGACTGACTCGTCCTCGGGAGTCGAATCCTCTTTCGTTGTTGATGACGTCGCGTTTACAATAGGAGTCGTTGCGGCTCCAACTGTCGCTCCGCTTGCCCTTAACTCCGCCTGCTTTTCAGCAGCCAGCTGGCGCTCGTATTTCGCGAAATCGAGGCCTCGAAGCAATAGTATTGAGCCGAGCCATCCCATGATCCCGAGGATCATCACCACCACTACGGCCTCCACCAGAGAATTCAGATTCACGGCTGAGCCAGCTGAAGAGGTCGGTGCGAAGTTGCTTTCATTCAGGTAGGTCACAAATGTGAACCCGGCTAAGGCAAAAGCAAAACAAAGCATACCTGCGCCCGTAACAATCAGCGCGAAACCAGTAGTTAGACTAAATCTGTTGAAGCTATGACTCACCCGATAATCCCCGATCTGAAAATATATCCCGGTGAGTGGGGGTGAGCGTTCGGTCTTATATAAAATAGTGGGATGCACAGCCGAAGCCCGATATATCGGCAGTGATCCGCGCCAAGGCCTTGATTCAATCTTTTCCGCGGATGGTTTTCGTTTTTCTCCGGGGGAATTAGTGCGCCAGCTCGTTTGGTTGAGAATGGAATAATATTCGGCTGAATGCTGTCCTGGAAGCTCTTCTAAAACGGAGCTCAATTTCGGATACGAATCTGGCAAAAGATAAACCGCGCAGACTGGTTACGGCTTGACAAGCCTTCCCGCGGGTGCTTTCAAAATCGTGGAGTTGGCAGATACAAGCTTTATTTTCTTGTGCTTTAGGATAATCAGCGCGGCATTGGCTGTATTGTCCGAGATCACGGACGTGAATGCATTTTGAGCAAATTTCCAAGATTTTTCATTTTGTTTGTTATTCTGTGCCTGGTGACGCTTGGAACGAGTTCCTATACCTCTGGTTTTGCTGCAAAGCCGATCACGATGCATTCAAGCTCTGTTTCAAAGACGTCACGTACAAGGTCGTCGACAACCTCATCCACGCGGTTTAATTCAACTAGCTCGACAACCAAGAGTTCATCTGACTCAGTTCAGTCGAGCACGCTCCCCACGACTGTACCGACTTCTATAATTTCGAGCAATGTCACAAATACGACCGAGACAATGCCATTGTTGATTCCGTTTATTCAAAATTATTCGGTATCAAGCGAAACGCAATTCTCAGGCGCGGGTAACTCGGCTCAATTAGGCGGACCCATTGCCTCCAATGTTATTCTCGACACTGGAGCAGTATTTTTGGTATTTTTCGGAATAGTAATCGCGATGTTTTTCTTCTTGGTTAAGAGGAGTTAATGAGGGTGTTCACAATCCTCTCTGAGGCACTGCAATTGGAAACTTGAAGCCGAATAATCCGCAAGGCTAGATTGCTGCTAAATCAGGACAAGTGAAGTCGAGTTAAGGAATCAGTTACGACACCAATATTGCAAGCACTTGTTGCAAGAGCGCGATCATCCATTACTAATACCTCGCTCACATTGACTGCCAGTGCAACGAATCCCGCATCCAGAAATGTAGCACATCAAGTCAGATTAGAGAATGGTACCGATCGGCATGCTAAGTGCATCTATAGGAAGGAGAGCTCATGAACAATTGCTAACGCTACGTCAATACAACAAAAATGTGCCAGCGGTGTGACTTGAACACACGACAGCTCGGTCTTCAGCTTCACCGAAGTTTCTCGAGTGCTCTCCCAGGCTGAGCTACGCTGGCAGATAGGACACGGAGCGCGACATTTTCGTCTAGTTTGGCAATTTAAGAATTGTTTTGCGCGAGCTTTTCACCGGTATTTGGATCGGTTTCTGAACTGAAAATTCAAGATGTATATCACCAGAGCCGAATAGACGATCAGAGGGCCAAGGGATTCTGCTCGATTCAGGTCCGATCAACCATGTTCCTTTTTATCCCCCAGATGCAATTTCAAACAGATTGGCGTAATGAGCAACCTTCAGGATCTGAGAGCCCAAAAGGGAGACACCGTTTCCGTTCACTACCTCGGCAAGTACCAGGGTGGTAAAGCCTTCGATACTTCCATGGAGTCGGAAGCGAAGAAAGCTGGACTATACAACAGATCGCGTGAGTACAAACCGATCCAAGTAAAACTGGGAGAAAGCAAGGTAATCCCGGGGTTCGAAGAAGCCCTAATCGGAATGAAGATCAACGAAGAAAAAGAGGTTACAATCCCGCCGGAAAAAGGCTACGGAAAGAGCGGAAAGCACCCGATGGCAGGCAAAACGCTCGTCTTCAAGCTCAGAGTTACTAATATCAAAAGATAAGCTCTTACCAGAAAGTAATCGGCGCTTTGCGCCTCGCGGGATCGGAGCTTCCCCTGAGAAGAGTCTTTATTCTCGAATAGTCTCCCATGGGGATGATTTCGATTTCAACAAGCGAGCTCTCGTCGTCGTACTTTTCTTTTTGGCCGAGGTAATATCCAGCAACGACCCTGAACAGCTCGCCAGTTTCCGTTTTTCGATCCAGGACGAGAATTTCCCTTTCAGGTTCCCTGCCTTCCTCTTTCAGGGAGACGAGCTGGTAGTCGCTGTTCTTTTCCATCACGACAGACGCTTTCAATTCTCTTCTACCCCATCGAGTCTTTCGAAGATTCTCGCTGGCTATCTATATCCTTCAGGATTGAGAGCAGGACCGACCTAATTTTGGCAAGCCCAATCGGTTTTTGAATAAACGCAGTTGCCCCCTGCCTCATGGCTTCATGTGAGCTCTCGGCCGTAGAGTCCTCCGCAGTGACGAGTATAATTCTGGATGACGGGCGGATCTCAATAATTTTCTTTGCAACCTTTTCGCCCGGTACGTCTGGAAGCCTCAGATCGAGAAATATTATAGGATCATCCGGTTGTTCCGCGAGTTGGGCAAATATTGCGTAAGCCTGCTTTGCGCTGTTCGCGATGTAGATGTACCTGAACCCGATGTTGGATAGCATGCGCATGATCAGTATGCAAATGCCTTCGTTGTCGTCGACGATCAAAATCGGAAACTTTGAAAGATCAAAAGAGTCAAACATTGCTGCAGACGCTGGTCTAGTCGGCGGAGAGTCGAATCCAAACGAAGCACTTTGACTCGCAGAGCCAGGGTTTGAAAGCCACCCGTCGCTGTCTCCTGAGCTCGCTCTGAGAAAGTAGTTCGAGGGAAAACTCAAGCTGTTCTTCTCAACAATTCTCATATCATTGTTTTATTCTTTCGCGTGTGACCTATTTGTAGGGCAGACATTTTGTCTCTTTACACGATCCTCTACACGATAGAACTCTTTTCCATTTTGCATTAAATAGTCAAGAAATAATTCAGTTTCGCGAACGCTGAGTGAACACTCCTCCTAATTTGACGGAACTCGTTCCTCCAAATTCTTCCGCCTCGTCGAGAATTATTCGGGGTCAGGAAGAAATATCAAGGGCGCTCTTGGAATTTGTGAGCATATTTCTGCACAAATAGCCGCCGAAAATTGGAGCGCTAGTCAGCTCTCTATCACAACTTCCTTGACTGCCCTGGCGGGATACATCTGTTCGCCATTTGGCCAAATAGAACCCGAGTGCTCGTCGTGGTCCTCGTGAACGCAGCCACACGTAGGCATCACGCGAAGCACGACGCAGCAAGAGCAGTAATTTGCTTTCAGCCCTTCATTCGGATCTTTTGAGAGCTCGCACTGCATCACACTCGGATGCTTGCACACGCCGCAGCGGCAGATTGGACTCTCATCGGACAAAATGAAATCGCACGATCTTTAATCGTAGAAAGTCTGGCTCTGCTCGTGCAAAAATTGAGGCAGATACCAAGGACCTCCGGCTCCTTTGCCGCTCGATCCGCTCTTCTTCCAGCCGACGAAAGACTGGACTCCTACGACTGCGCCGGTGGTTGAGCCAGACGTGCGATTCGCATAGAGCACTCCTGCCTCGACTTTCTCAAAGAACTTTTCAATTTCGTTTTTGTCGTTTGAGAAAATTCCTGCCGTCAGACCGTACACGACGTCGTTGACTTTAGAAATTGCCTCTTCGAGATTCTGAAACGGCTCGACGACCACGATTGGAACGAACAGCTCACTCTTTACTATCTTAGAATCTTCAGGCGCGTCTACTACCACTGTTGGTTTTACAAAATAACCGTTTGCGTACTTTCCGTCCTTCAAGATCTCCCCGCCGAAGACAATCTTCGCGTCCACTTTTTTGGCGTCCTCGATGTCCTGCTGGTAGTTCTTGTACGCGCTCTCGTTGATGAGCGGACCAAGAAAAACATCCTTCTCTGTCGGATCTCCAATTTTAATCTGCGAAGTCTTCTCGGTCAACTTTTTCACAAATTCGTCTTTGACCGAGCTCTGAACGTAAACGCGAGAACAAGCGCTGCACTTTTGTCCCCCGAAACCGAAAGCTCCGCGGAAGACCCCTTCGGCTGATTTGTCGAGATCCGCTTTTTCTGTTACGATGGTCGCGTTCTTCCCTCCCATTTCTGCTACAAAGGGCCTAGGCGACGAGTTCTCGAATTCGGAAATGGACCTCGCTCCGACGTCGTAGGAGCCGGTGAATACCACCCCGGCAACGTCCTTGTTTTCGACCAGCTCAGCTCCCACCGTAGAGCCGGAACCTGTAACATAATTCACAACTCCAGGCGGAACACCGGCTAAGTATAGAATCTGGCATAGTTCGTAGCTCAGGAGCGGAGTGTCAGTTGCGGGCTTCAGAACGACAGTGTTTCCGGTTATCGTCGCTCCGCTCGTCATACCAGTTGCTATCGCGAGCGGAAAATTAAACGGCGCAATGACGCTCCACACGCCGTAGGGTCTGAGAACTGATTTTGCGTGCTCGCTTTGGATCAACTTGCTCATTTCGTGAACGTATCCTTGGTTTTCCTCCAGCTGCATTGCATAATAGCGCAGAAAATCAATTGCTTCGTCAACGTCAGCCATAGCTTCGTAGCGGTTCTTGCCGTTTTCAAAGCTCATTTCAGCAGCAAGCTTGAACTTGCGCTCCGACATATAGTCAGCAGCTTTTCTGAATATTGCGACTCTCTTTTCGTAATCGACGAGGGACCAGCCCTTGAACGCTTCTCTCGCCGCTTCGACGGCCCTCTTTGCATCCTCACGCGTACCCTTCTGGAAGTACCCGAGAGTAACGTTCGTATCCGACGGACTCGTGTCCGCAAAAGTTCCCTCTGTAGATTTTACTTCGATTCCGCCGATAATTATCGGATAGGTCGCCCCGAGCTTCGAGCGAAAAGCTTGAACAGCATCTTCATACTGCTTGTGAAATTCAGTCTCTCTTCCAACGCCTTTCATTCGCGCAAAAGTATTCTCGTTTTCAAATTTCGATCTTTCTCGTTGCTGTTGCATCATGGGCAGATTCCACTTTCTAGATTATTCAAGCGATTGCTCCAAAATAAGTAAAGCGCTCAAATTCGAATCAGAACGCTTTTACCCCTTCGGGGTAAAGATCCCTCATGCAAGAAGCGGCAACAAGCAGATTCGACGGACCCTGGAACGGCGCGAACTATTGGGTTTCCAATTTCAACTTCGAACCGGAAATAACTGCGAAATTCCACTTTCCGAAAGAAGTGATGTTTCACGACGTAACCCTGCGCGACGGGGAGCAGACCCCAGGGGTTGTCTTGAGGTCAAACGAAAAGATCGAGATCGCGAAGAAACTCGACGAGGTGGGGATCCACCGAATAGAAGCAGGAATGCCAGTTGTCTCGCGGGAAGATTTTGAC
>JASHSF010000083.1 GCA_030036955.1 Nitrososphaerales archaeon | reverse complement strand
TGACTCATCAGGACTAGCAGAAGCATTATCTCCAAAGAATAACGAAAACTCCGGTCTAAGCTCTCGTAAAAGTAGTAAAGCGTTGATAGGAGATCTTAGATCAACAATAAAAGCACAGTCAAGATAGATTGAGGAGCTAAGACACCAACCGTCCGTCTAGATACCTAGCGTAGTAGCCTCCTACATGCTTGAAGATATTGCCGCGCCTAATCCGGCAAGAAACGCTAAGATCCAAGCCAGAATGCCAAAGAGAATGCAGGCAACTCCCAACCATCCGAACCATCTCGAATCTTGATCAAGTGAGAAACCGACCGCGATAACTACAAGGTCTATAATGAAACCTAGGACTGCTAATCCACCAGCCGTGTACATTACGGAATTCGAATACACATTTGATGCCTGATAAAATCCCGAGAATGGGAACACAAGCGCGGCGATAGCTCCTATTCCCAATCCTAAACCCTTTGCGAGCTTCTCATCAGTCAATCCCGGTTTTAGTTGTGTCGACTCGTTACCCAAATCAGATATTTGACTACCTTCATAGTGTGCAACCGACTTGGGTTAATATCTCTTAAACCGATATTCATTCATGCTGGCCAATCATGATCATATAAGGAAAAAAGGGCATTGGTAGTGGTTGAAATTATCTGTTCCTTTCTTCATTTTCAATTCTTCGGAATCGGGCAAATAAGCAAACCAACATTTCGCAACTTTTCCCGCGGAAACCCCAATTTTGTACCCTAAAATTTTCGTAGAGGAAGTTCCACGCTTAATAAGTCGACTTTCTCAAATACAGGTATGGTCTCCGGCGAACTCGCAGGCATTAGGCTCGGCGATTACTATCCGGTCAGAATAATGGGAATCATAAACGCCAGTCCGGAATCGTTCTACAAGGGATCTGTAAGGAGCGGAGCGGGCGAGCTCTCTGAAACGGCATCAGCCATGGTAAAAGATGGTGCGGACATTATTGACGTAGGGGGAATGTCCACTGCGCCGAACGCAAAAGAGATCCCGCTCGAGGAGGAAAAGGAGCGTCTGTCAACCGCAGTCAAGATCATCAGTGATGCCGTGGATGCGCCGATATCGGCCGACACTCCCAGATCCGCTTCTGCCAAAGCTGCTCTTGATGCCGGGGCAAAGATTGTGAATGATGTCAGCGGATTAAAATACGATCCGGCTATGAAAAATTTGATTTCAGAAAGCCACGCGTCGGCAATGCTCATGGCTCATGAAGTCCAAGAGCAATCAGGCTCTCCGCTTCAGAGAGTATCGTCGGCGCTCCTGGAAACTCTTGCTCTGGCTCGCAGCGCCGGAATAGAAGAAGAGAAGATAGTCCTCGATCCTGGTCTTGGATTTTTTCAAAAGAAAACAAGGGAGCTCGGTTACCATTCTTCCAAAGAAATCCCCTGGTATGTCTGGGACTGCACGGTAATCAGAGAGCTCGCTCGACTCGAATTGCAGAGGCCGATTGGAATTTCGCTTTCCAGAAAATCTTTCATCGGCAAAATTCTTGGGCTACAAGAACCGAGAGATCGATTATTCGGTTCGCTTGCCGCGACGTCTATAGCGGTGTTCAACGGGGTTCACCTGGTTCGGACTCACGACGTAGGCGCAACGCTTCAGGCTGCGAGAATCGCCGAGGCCATCAGGGATGGCAAGTGACACGTATTGGATAAAATTTTCATCAGGAATCTCGAGATCGAAACCACGGTCGGGGTAACGGAAAAGGAAAGGAGCCAGAGGCAGGCTGTGCTTCTGGACCTTTACGTTTTCCGGGACCTGGCAGGCGCGGGTGCTTCCGATGATCCCCACAAGACCTCAAGCTACACCAAAATTCGCGACAGCGTCCAAAGCTTCGTCTCGAGTGGAGAATTTAACCTCTGCGAAGGAATAGCAGAAGGCGTCGCGTCGCTCCTTTTGAAGAAGCCTCTGGTGAAGAAAGTAAAGGTAAGAGTACGGAAGAAAAAATACGCGCTGGAGCCAAGCATAGGCGTCGAAATCACAAGGATGCGGAATGGCTGAGTACTTTATCGGGCTGGGCTCGAATCTCGGAGATCGCAAAAGGAATATCGAGGGCGCCATAAAAATTCTCGAGCAAACGATGACCCTGCTCAAGGTTTCATCGTTCTACGAGTCGGAGCCGATGTACTTGAAGGACCAACCTTGGTTTCTAAACTGCGTGGCAAAGTTCGAATCAGATCTCGATCCAATGCAGGTTCTGAAGACTCTGCAGGATACTGAAAGGGAAATGGGAAGGACTCGAAGCATAAGGTACGGACCGAGGATAATCGACCTGGACATACTATTCTCCGGTAACACGATACTGCAGAGTGATACTTTGAAAATTCCTCACCCAAAGATTCAGGAGAGGCGATTTGTGCTAGAACCCATGGCGGAGATTGATCCCGAGTTCATCCATCCAGTTTATGGAACCAGTGTTGCGACTCTACTGAAGAATTTGGAATCTAAAGAAACTGTAAGGATGATTGGAAAAGCAGATCTGTAAAGCTTGCTCGAAAAATTAGCTCTCTGATAGTCATTAGGCCAAGAATTTGTCACTACTTCAAAAATAATTCAGTGGTAAGAAGTGGTAAATATCGCGCATTGGTTTACTTACTCTATCAAAACAAAATGCGAGGTGAAATGTGTAAAATTGGCAAAGAGAATAAAGAGCCTGAAAAAGAGAAGCAGCAAGATGTTGATAGGCAAGCCTTAACAGTAAACGGGGGAGTGAACAAACTCCCCACTATCCCATTCTGAGGGGATTTTTGATAAACCCCACATTACGTGATGATTAGCTTTGCATAGAGAAAGACCAGACTTCGGAACCTACCATCACTCTACGCCCCGTAGTTCCGCCGAGATGAGGAAGAAGATCAAGCTCCTGTTCAGAGAGCGCTTCCGCAATCTACCTTTCTCCAAGAAGCAAGAGATCAAGGTGCTGGACGTCGGGTGCGGCCTGGGGTTTATTTCGTGCGCTTGTGCAGAGTTCTATCCCAATGCTCTCGTGAGCGGATTCGACACGTTTGAGGACGACAGCCTTCGGGGCTCGAGCCTCGCGAAAGCGAGGAAGAACGCCGAGATCCTTGGATTTTCGGATCGAGTGAGATTCCGCAAGGGAGACGTCTTCGGTTCGAATTTTAGGCGAGGCAAGTACGACCTAATCGTTTCAAATCTGGTCTTCCACAACTTCGGCGAGAAGCGTTTCGACGCTTATGCGCGGCTGGCATCGTGGACTCGTGCTGACTCGTATGCACTGCTCGGCGATTTGATGTTTGAACTTGCGTCGGACCTAAAGTGCCTATCAAAACTCTTCAGGAACGTGACAGTGGTTCCTGCAAAAGGCGTTGGTTTCACGTACAAGGTGCTGGTGCTGTCCGGACCAAAGTAGCGTTCAGGAACTTTTCTGCTAAGTGTGGGACAAATAATTGATTTCTGAGTTAAAGTACGAGGGAAGCTGCCCGTAATTGACATAGCTAGTGATAAACACAAAGGAAACGAAATCATTTAGGGCGTCTAGCTTCGACGGTGGAGGAAAGGACTTGATGCCATTTGCAATGTACGATTGCTGCGATGCACTTTCTCCCGTGTTAAGGTTGCTTGTGCTTGGAAGATTGTGATTCTCCCAGACGTTCAGAAACTTGAAAATATTGTATAGTTTCGAGTTAACGTTTGTACCAGGGTTGCCAACAGTAATGCTGAATTTCAGAGCTCTCGCATAACTTGAATCCGTTTCGTAATACGAAACCTTAGAAGCAGAAGCGCTCATTCCGTCGAAAAAAATGCCGTTTACGCCGTACCATTTCGCGTAATCGCTCATGTTGCCTTCGACGTCTTTTTGGGGTACGGATCCGTATCCAGTCCAATCATACCCCAGCACCGTGATGCCTGCATCTTGCATCTCTTTCACGTCTTTTGCAAAGTTTGGATCTTTGCTCGGACCAACGCCGCTGTCGGGGTTTACGATTACGACGAAAGAGACATTTGCAAATGCCTTCTTTTCAGCTATTATCTTATTCCAACCGCTGCTTGTTGACGGGACGTAAAACGGAATTATTACCCCTACTTTGCTGTGCGCTTGATTTGTTACAGCAGTGGCATTGACTGAGGTTGAAAAGACCAGGAACAGGACGCAAAAGAGAAGTGAGCTTGCGCCCCGTTGTCTTGGCATTTGAATCGCGCCTTGGGCTAACTATTTTGGGAACTTAATACTTGCGAATTCGTGGATTCTAACTCCAACCTGGCGAAGCCCAAATTGCAAATGGCGTAGCCTGCTTTTCTGCTCGTACGAATCCTTTAGCTTCTCATTAAGGATTCTTCGCGAGAGACATCCATTTTAGTGGGTGCTTCTTCTTTTTTCCGTGAACGATTTTGGTTAACAACATAACAACGATACTCACGGATAAAATAGCCCCGCAGGTGGCGGCGCAGCTTCAGCCAGAACTGCACAAGTTTATGATCGGGGGATTGATCCGAGGCTACCTGCCCCAGACTTGGATCTTTGTTTCGGAAACTGGAGCTGGAACCCTCGTCGTCGGAAAGGACGGCGTCACTCAGGCCCAGGAAGGGCAGCTAGAAAATCCGGATGTGAGAATAACCTGGACGGATCAGGCGTTTCAAGCCGCGCTCGTAGATCAGAATCGGGCCGCTGTCCCGCCGGAGGCGGGCGAACCGAAGATTGAGAAGCTTACTTCAAAGGGCGGTACTGCGTTTGACTTTTTGCGTAAGCGCTTCAATCTTTAGAATTCCCAGCTTACGATTTTGTTGGCTTTGCTCTAAAGACAACTGTACCATAATTACTAGTCCAGCTTGTTACGTTCATTCTCCTCTTTTGACGTGTTGTTGAGTATTTTGTTAGTTGAACAGGATTAAATAGAGGAGAGCAATCTGCTCGTGCTAATTGAATAAGCAGCTATTTGTGAGCCTCATACCGATTCTTGTTTTGGTTTTTACTTTCG
>JASHSF010000082.1 GCA_030036955.1 Nitrososphaerales archaeon | reverse complement strand
AGGTATTGAAAGAATAAAACGCGATCTAGGCGGTCTCGCTTCGTTTCAGAAATCAAAGGCCGAGCGCGAGATTTCTCGGATACAGGAGCAGGATGGCGTCATGCTGACTGGCGAGCAGAAGGCGATGGTGGGATCAAAGCTGAAGCCCACTTTTGACGATGCTCGGGCGGAGCAGGCGCTTTCAAGAATTCACGTTTCAGAATCGCTTTCCGATTTCAAAGAGGTCGATCTCGTCGTCGAAGCTGTGTTAGAGCAAATCGAGGAGAAGCAGAGACTCTTCAAGGAACTCGAAGGCGTCGTACAGAGGCAAACCATCATCGGATCGAACACTTCGACCCTTTCGATCACGGAGATCGCTTCCGCTGCGAAAAGCAAGCGGGACAAAATTATCGGAACTCATTTCTTCAACCCGCCGATTACTCTGCCCCTCGTCGAGGTTGTCCCGGGGCTTGAAACGAGCGAGGAGACCATCTCTGACGTGATCGACTTTCTTTCCTCGCTTCGGAACCATCGCTACCCCATGATGCCGATTCGCGTGAAAGAAATTCCAGGTTTTCTCGTGAACAGAATTTTGGGAGCGATGCTGAATGAATCTTATGCTCTTTATGAGGAAGGAGCGGCTGCGATGCGCGACATCGACCAGGCGATGAAGGCAGGGGCGGGCTTCCCCATGGGACCCTTCGAGCTTTCGGATCTTATTGGTTTAGACGTTCTCTATCATGTGGAGGAGAACATGAAGAGGATGGAAGGAAGCTTCCTTGTGCCTAGATCCACTCAAATCGTAAAGAAACTGTACAACTCTGGACGTTTAGGGAGAAAATCCGGACGGGGCTTCTACGATTATCCTTCCTGAACACCAAGTTTTATTATTCGTAAAGCCAATGGATCCAGGAAACGTTTCTTATGCACAGGCGCTTGATTATCATCGGCTCAGGCCCGGCAGGTTACACAGCCGCGATTTATGCCGCAAGGGCGAATCTGAAGCCGCTCGTCTTGGCTGGCGCGCAATCCGGAGGGCAGCTCATGATCACCACTGATGTCGATAATTATCCTGGCTTCCCGGAAGGTATACAGGGGCCTGATTTGATGGAGAAATTCAGAAAACAGGCAGAAAGGTTTGGGGCAGAAATCCTAGATGAAGACGTTTCTACCGTCGATTTCAAGCAGAGACCATTCACAGTTGTGGTGAGCGGGCGGGAAAGATACACCGCGGACTCCATAATAATTACGACGGGCGCGACGGCGAGGTGGCTCGGCCTAGAATCCGAGCTGAAACTTCGGGGCCACGGCGTCTCAGCGTGTGCAACTTGCGACGGCTTCTTCTTCCGAGGGAGGGACGTCATTGTCGTCGGGGGCGGGGACTCAGCTATGGAAGAAGCATTGTTTCTCTCAAAGTTCGCGAGTCACGTAACCGTTGTTCACAGGCGTGATACGTTCAGGGCTTCAAAAATCATGCAGAAAAAGTTGATTGACAACCCGAAGATCTCTAGCGTATTCGATTCCGTTGTTACGAACGTGATTGGAGCGGAAACGGTCGAAGCAGCCGAGCTTGAAAACGTGAAGACAGGTGAGAAAAAGGTGATCAAAACCGACGGCGTCTTCATCGCGATAGGACACGACCCCGCAACAGGGATATTCCAAGGGAAGTTGGAGTTGAACGCTGCGGGCTACATCAAGGTGCACGACGGAACGAGGACGAGTGTGCATGGAGTCTTTGCTGCGGGCGACGTCGTAGACTATCGCTATCGACAGGCAATTACCGCTGCGGGAATGGGGTGCCAGGCTTCAATAGATGCAGAGAGATATCTTGAAGGCGAAGCACCGGAAGTCATGAACGCCCTCAAAGTTTCCTGATCACTGAAAACTCAATATAGACTGTTCTGGAATTACTCCCCATTCAGCATGTCTTCTCCCGAGTTCATAAAGAAACGAAAGGAAGAATCTGCTCTCGTTCTTACTATTGATAACCCACCCGTAAACGTATTGAATTTGAAACTTTTGGACGAGCTAGTCTCGGAGGTCAAACATGGATCGGAAGATCCATCAGTAAGGGGCATCGTAATTACCGGAGCCGGAAACAACGCCTTCTGCGCGGGAGCGGATCTCAAAATGATGTCGAGCTTCCAGCCCGAAGACGTCGAGAGGAGCGTCAGGACGGGGCAGGAAGCCTTTGCTTCGATCGAGCAATGCTCTAAACCCGTGATCGCGTCGATAAACGGTTTGGCCCTCGGAGGGGGAAACGAGCTCGCAATGTCCTGCGATTTGAGATTTGCATCAGATCGCGCTCGCTTTGGCCAGACCGAGGTTCTCGTCGGCCTCATACCAGCTTGGGGAGGAACCCAGAGAATGTCGCGCCTGATCGGCCGCGCCAAGGCGAAGGAGCTCATATTTTCGGGTCAAATTATCAATGCTCAGGAAGCACTCAGAATTGGCCTCGTCAACAAGGTAGTTCCGGATGGAGAGGAAGTGAGAGCTGGGGTGGACTACGTCAGGATGCTCGCCGCAAAGGCTTCGCCAATAGCTGTCTCTCAAGCAAAGATGGCAATAAACAAAGGGCTTGATGAGGCGTCTGTTCACGAGGGCATGAAGCACGAGTTAGAGGGTCTCAAGGTCGTTGCTGCAAGCGACGACTTGAAGGAGGGAATCGTAGCTTTCCTCGAAAAGAGACCGCCCAAATACTCCGGAAAATAAGAGAGTCGCCCAATTTTGAACCTGGAAGAAATTAACAAGATAGTTTACGACTATCGTCTCAAGCCAGAATACGAGCAGTTTGTTTCGGATCTGCGAAAATTCCTAAGCGAAGAAATCGCCCCGACTGCGGAAAGTTTCGACTTGGAAGAAAAGTTCCCCGAAGAAAACATTCGAAAATTTGCTTCCAAAGGCTACATGGGAATCCCTGTCCCGAAGAAGTATGGCGGGATGGGCCTCGGAGAATTTGGCTATGGGCTCGCCGTTCAAGAGATCAGCAAAGTCGACACAGCCCATGGAACGATAATCGGTGCCTCGACAGGACTCTGCGAGGTGCCTCTCTGGCTCTTTGGACAGGAGTGGCAGAGGGAAAAGTATCTACCCGATATGACATCAGGCAAAAAACTCGGAGCTTTTGCTCTAACTGAACCCCAGGCGGGAAGCGATGCGGCAAACATTCGCACCACTGCATCACTAAGCGGAGAGAACTACTTGTTGAATGGTACAAAGCAGTTCATAACGAACGGAGATAGGGCGGAGACACTTGTAGTCTTTGCAGCAAACGAGCTTTCGCTCGGCCCCTACGGGGGAATTACAGCCTTTATTGTCGAGCGCTCCTTCGGAGGGATCAAGACCGCAAAGGTCGAAAAGAAGATGGGAATCAGGGCTTCGACAACCGCCCAGATAATTTTCGAGAACTGCCCAGTACCAAAGGAAAACGTTCTCGGAATGTTCGGCGCAGGCTTCATCGTCGCGCTGACGGCGCTCGACGGAGGAAGGGCTTCACTATCGGCCGGAGCTGTGGGGGGCGCAGAAGAAACTCTCTCGAGGGTCATGGAGTGGGCTCAAAGGAATCCAGGGCTTGCGAGGAAGCAGTCGGTTCAGAAGATGACGGCCGACATGGCGATGGAAATCCACGCAGCTCGGCTGGTTAGCTACCAGTCCCTGGAAGAGATCGGCTCCTACTTCGACAGGCTTGCGAATGGCGAAAGGATCCCTTCTCCCGAGAGAGCTATGATCTCGAGGCACACCGCCATGGCAAAGTCCTACTGCTCTGAAGTTGCATCACGCGCAGTAGACAGCGCGATGCAGATTCTCGGATTCGAAGGGTACGTCGAGGGGAGCTGGGCTGAGCGGGCATTCAGGGATTCTTTCATCGCAGAAATCTACGAAGGAACGAACGACATCCAGAGGCTCGTGATTGCAAGGGAGCTGCTTGGAGCTGAGGGAGATCGCTAGAGAGCTCCGTAGTCGTAAAAGCCCCTCTTCGTCTTCCTTCCCAGGTAGCCCGCCCTAACCATTTTTCGAAGCAGCGGGGCAGCTCGAAACTTTGGATCCTGAAATTCGTGGTACAGCACTTCGAGAACGTCCAACACGATGTCGAGGCCCACGAAATCCGCGAGCTCGAGAGGTCCCATTGGGTGGTTCATTCCGAGCTTCATTACGGTGTCAATATCTTCCTTGCTTGCGATTCCTTCTTGAAGGGTGAAAATTGCTTCGTTTATCATCGGGCAAACTATTCGGTTTGAGATAAATCCGGGAGAGTCCTTGACCAGGACCGGTGTCTTTCCGAGCTCCAAAGATAGGTCGCGAATTGTTGCCGAGGTTTCGGGCGAGGTCTGGAGCCCCTCTACGATCTCAACTAGCTTCATCACCGGTACTGGATTGAAGAAATGCATCCCAGCAACGCGGCCCGGGTTTGATACTAGGGCGGCGAGCTCAGTAATCGGAATCGAAGAAGTATTTGATGCAAGTATTGAACTTTTAGAGCATACTTCGTCGAGTTTTTTGAAGACTGTCTTTTTAGTGTCGATTTTTTCGAGCACTGCCTCAACTACGAATTGCCTATCGCTGAAATCGGCTAGGTCAGGCGTCGGCGAAAGCCTAGAGATAATTTCCATTTTTTGACTGTCCGAAATTCTCCGCTTCTCAACAGATCGAGACAAATTGGAATCAATTCTCTTCATGCCTCCCTCGATGAAAGAGAGTGACACGTCGTTTAATTTCACATGGAATCCTGCCTGAGCAAATACCTGGGCTATACCGTGTCCCATTGCGCCAGCTCCTATAACACCGATATTCGAAATTTTTTGGGAAACGGGGGGGATCGCATTTTGAGCGGGCATTTGAAATCTAGAAAGATGTTGTCAATGATCCTTTTACACGTTTTTGCGGGGGCCGAACGTCCGTGGTACCAGACACCCTTTTTTGAGAAAGGCAGAGGGATTATCTATTCAGGGATTTGAATTGCTCTTTTTTATTGGACTGGGAATAGATCAATCGCCGAGTGAAGAAGCAATCACGCTCTTGAAGCGATGCAATGAAATTTACTACGAAAGCTACACTTCGCCTCGAGCGTCGAAGAGCCCAAAGCAATTTTCAGATAATTCTTTGGATCAGAGGGTTCGTCACGTCACTCGAGAATTTGTTGAGGACGGAAGAAAGATACTTGAGCGCGCGAGCCACGAAGACGTCGCGCTTCTCAGTTCGGGCGATCCGATGATTGCCACTACCCACCAGGAGCTCAGAGTTAGAGCAATTGGTGAAGGAATTGCGACCAGGATAATTCACGGTTCCTCGATCCTTTCATCCATACCGGGCGAGCTCGGCTTGCACGCTTACTCGTTTGGGAGATGCGTGACTATGACCCGTGAGCCCATTCAGTACACGGCGTACGAAACGATTTTCCAGAACCTTCTGCGAGGTCTTCACACGATGATTCTCCTCGAGTGGGACGAAATGTCGAATTTCTTTATGGCCCCGGCAGAAGCAGTAGAGAGCCTGGAGTCGGCTGAAAGAGATCTGAAGTACGGAATAATTAACGAAAAGACACTGCTTTTGGGCGCTTCTCGGATCGGTATGGATCAAACGAAAATCTCTGCTTGCAGTTTTCTCGACGCACCGACCAGCGATTTTGGTGAACCTCCAATCAGCCTTGTAATCCCAGGTAGGCTTCACTTTACTGAGCAAGAGGCTCTCGCCGCCCTGACCGGGAAAGAAGCAAACTCTTTTCCTGACAATTCAGCAGAACTCCAAAGACTCGCTCAGAACATGATTTCGAGATACGGTGCGAAGACAAGTGCTGCTTTGAAAAGGGCTAGAACCGCCGTAAGCGCAAAACAATCAGAGAAGCTTCAGCTGGAAACGCTCTTTGAGAACGTAGATTGTTACTCTCAGGACGCAGTCAGATTTCTGAACCAGGGTAAGGACGAGCTTGCGGTGCTCAGCATTGGCTACGCGGAGGGTTTGCTTGATGCGTTGCGATTCCTCGGAATCTTGAGCTTCGATTGGTAGACTTCAAACCTGCGAAGTTCTATCTCTCAACCTGATCACGAACTTTAATGCTGACCAGGTGTCGTCAATTGAGCATATTTTCACGTCAACTAGACCATTTGCGAGACCTGCTTCTCTCACTACGTCGCTAGAAAGATCTGTCTCTAACCCCGACGAAAGCTTGGGCCAAGAAACCCAAATAGTTCCATTTTGTTTCATGTTTCTCTTTGCAGTTAAAATTTTCTTGTCCAGACTTGCCTTGTCCTGAGCAAAAATTTGGACGACGTCAAGATAATCTTTTGCACGATCGATCTTTGCACCTTTTGGTAAAGCTCCTAATCTTGCGCGATAATTTGCCGGAGCTCCCACGAGAGCTATCGAGCTTCCTTCTCTTATCCCTAGTTTCTCAATCAGGGATCTTCCTGGGTGGTCAGGCATTTCAGATTCCGAAAATCTTGGAGTTCAGATTTTTATTTCACAAGCACAACTACCAGCAATGTGGCGAGTCCGAGCAAAATGGGAACCGGGAGTCCCGGCGCAACTTCGCTCTTCCGAAACAGGGAAAACGAAAGAACAAGTCCGGCATCAACCGCGGCCATCACCACGAAGAAACCGAAAAGCGTCGTCAACAGGAGCGCTACGCCGGGCACCATAGCGTAAAACGCAATATCGGCCATTCCAATTTCAATTGTGCTTAACCTGATCGAGAGCAAGCCAAAATCCGGCCAGCGTGAGAGCCTGCCGGGGATTTCGTTCGTGCCATCATTTGCTGGAACAGGCTCTAGCTTTGGAGACTTTGGATCTTCGCCTGCTGATACCTCTTTCACGAGTTTTCCGAGACGTCCGTAGTACACAGCGTAGATGTCAAAGACAGCGTAAACCAGTGGTATGATCCAGTTCAGCGGAGCCTGGAGTAAAACCGCGAATGAGCTTCCGAGCTCAAGGGCGAGGACGAACGACATGGCATTTATGACAAGGGACAAGCCCTGAAAGGCAGCAAATGCCGTAATCCCAAGCGCGACAAAAGCCAATATTATCGGAATATAAGAGTAAATTCCAGCGAGGAATGTGAAGTAGAGTTCTGTCACGTTGAAAACCAGAAACAAGCTGATGACAAGGGAGAACCACCTCATTTTCTTCTTGCGATAAAGATACGCGAGAAAGCCGATCACGACCACATTTGCGCCGACGAAAATGAGTGCTAGTATGAGCGAGGCGTCAAGCGAATTTCCGGCTGGATTCGCAAACTGCGGCGTGGTCTGAGGGATAGATACGCTCTGGGAAAAATTGATGATCTTAATTACACTCGAATTGGATGGCGGTGGCGTCGTTGAAGCACTGCCTGTGGCGACGCGGAGTAAGCTGAAAAGGGCGACTATTTGGAACGCCACGGTCAGGATGAGGAGCTCGATTTCGCTACGGCCTATTAGCTTCGCCAATTCGCAAAAAAACTCCTTCCGTACTTGCTGTGTGGCTAGCCCATGTAAGAATTTGCTGCTTGCTTTCATTCATCAGGTCTCAAAGGGAAATTTGGATTCCAAATCCATAGCTCGAAATCCGAAATATCAAAAATCGAATTCGGTTTACATTGACTACACGGTAAGTCATCGTTGAGCATTGGGAATCCTGCTGGCAAACCCGCTTCTAGCGCACCTTTGCGGACGGTAGATCTCGAAGCACTTCAAAAGATCGAGCACACCGCTGTTAAGCTCAAGGAAGTGATCGACCTCCAGCTCCTGTACTTGCTCTCGGAAAGCCCGAGCTCCGGGTATGCTCTCAACAAAAAAATGCTGAAGGAGTTTGGATTCAAAATAAGCTACGGGACGCTTTATCCGAAACTTGCATTCTTTGAAAAATCAGGCATCCTATCGAGCTCCTGGCAGAGGAACGACCCGGACAGCGCGAGTCCTGTCGCAAAGAGAAAAAAAGTGTACAGACTGACGGAGTACGGGCAGAACGTTTTGAAAGAGCGGCTTGCAGAGCTCGCGAAAATGTTCAGATTCACTTAGAAAGCGAATCAATTATTATGCGTTAATTCTTCTGCGATTGACAGCTACAGTAAGAGCTCGAAAAAAAGTTGTCCGGTCAGGATTCCTAAGGCGTACCCTGACCGCCAATTTCATCTAAGAATGGAGGCTTTATCGAGAGGTGGCCAAAGTGCGCTGCGACGACCGCTGCAGTGACCGCGGATAAAGCCAGCATGCCCAAGCGAATCTTTTCATCGGTGTTCATTTTCAGATAGTCGTTCGCGAATTTCGGAGATATCCATTGTGAACCGGCCGATCGAATGGCCGAACCATATCGGATTCTGGCATATTCCCCTTAGAAGAAAGAGCTGAGAAAAGGGATAATCCAGATATAGCTTTGTGTAGACTAAGTACTGCGAAAATTTGAGGCCAGCGCGGGATAACACCGCAGAATTTCTGAGTCGTCTTCAGCCTTTTGTCGACTCTGACGGTGCTCGAAATCTAAATCCAATTTCAAAGGAACTAGGACTTCCATATCAGACGTTACGGTTCCGGATGCTTCATCTCAAGGATCAGGGCATCAGTGTCTTGCCCTTTGTCGACACCGCTAAACTCGGACTGCAGAGATATCGCGTTTTCTTCAGAATGAGCAATTTGAAGCTAGCAGAAAATGTGAAGCCTTTCTTCGGAGGCTTGCACCAGAGTGCGGGCCTCGGCTACTACTCCAGGTCGCTTCTGAGCCACAAGTTTGACACGGAATTTGCAATTCCCGTCGGGACTCAAAATGATCTAGAACAGCTTCTTCGGATGCTCGAGGAATCGAAGATGATCCAAGCTGCGGAAATGCACAAGGTGGAGTGGAGGGACATCCTAATGGTAAAGACCCAATTTTTTGACTTTACTACGGGAGAATGGGACATTGATTTTTCTCGCTTGACGGGAGATCCTTCGGTTAGAATTCCCAAACCCGCTGAATGTGTACGCTTTGACTATACAGATCTGCTCATCATAAAGGAAGTGCAAATGAATGCATGGGCTAAGGTGGTCGACATTGCAAAGAGCACAAAGATTCCAGAGCGAGATGTAGCTTATCACTTGAACAAACACGTCCTAGGACGAAAGCTGATTACGAATTTTCGATTCAGATGGATTGGAACAAAAGAGGCTTGGGCAAAGCACTCTGTTTTCGCCATGACCTTCATGTTCAGGGATATTTCGGCTGAGGAGGCTAGGCATGCGATGTCCATTTTCATGGCGAATCCATTTACTTGGAATCATCTGTATTCTACCGACGGCATCTACTTGGTTGAAACGCTCGTTCCGATTGGTCAGTTGCCGGAGGTGACCCAATACCTTTCGGGACGACTCAGATCAGTGGGGCTGACGCCTACCGAAGTGTATTACCCAGACTGGAACTGCGTCAGTGGCTTCACGATTCCGTACATGCTGTACGACCAAGACCATCGCGGGTGGAAATTCACGGCTGAACGAGCATTCGATTACACGTTGCAATCGGTAAAAGCCTACAGCAGTTAGGGTACCACGGTTGTGAATTCATCTTTCAAAACTCAGGATCCACATTGCCCTAAAGGATGAATTTGCCTCCTCAGGTAATTCCGGGTACAGATTCAGCATCCATAAATTTTTGAAACTTATGTACTAATTTCTCAAACTTGAACGGGCGTACTGATCAGCATTCTGGCAGCTATATATTTGAGCGCAATTATCTCGTTTTCTGAAACTCGATTATGGACACAGCTCGACATTTCTCGGCTAAAATCAGAGAGCACAAGAAGGGTATCTCTCCGATCATTGCAACCCTACTTTTAATTCTGATTGCTATCGCAGCAGGTGTGGTAGTGTACGCCTATGTAATCGGATTCGTCGGAAACACCACCACAGGCGGCAATCCGATCGTCCCTGAAAGCTTCAATATTCCTGAATGGACCTACAGCAGCGGAGCCTTAACCGTTTACGTCCAGAACACGGGACATAACACTATCAATATCACTTCAGCGTTCGTACTGAACAACGGCGGAAGCGTGGTATCATCAAATACGACGCTCTCTGACACAATAAGCCCCGGTTCCACGCTCGGCATAGTCGTCCAGCCAGTGTCGGGGGTTCAATCAGGGCAGTACTATCAAGTCAAGGTTGGAACTGCTAACGGCAATTACGAAACCTCTTCTTCACAAGAGGGTTAGAACCTAACCACCAACCTTCCCAAGCGCTTTTCTTGCTTGGGCTACACTCCTCTTTTTTGTTTCAGTGGCTCAGTTGAGTCTAGCGGTAAATGTCTCCCTGCTGCATCGTGCCCATCGCCTCTCCCTCCGACGTGAGACCCTCGTACTTCGAGCTGCGGATCACTTTCTCAAGATCCTTTGCCTGGGTTTCCAGGTCACGCGTGTCGATATTTTCGCCTATCATTTTTGAGATGACGGCGGAGAGCGCAATTAACCCTCGTGGATGTGGCGCAGGCTCCCCGTGATTTACCGAGAGCTTGTAGCCGCTTATTCCGTAGTTCGAGGCCATCGCGACGATAACGTTTGCAAAGTAGTAAGCTGACTCGTCTTTTTGAATTTCCACTCCCATCTCCTTCAGTTTGTTCACACCTCCCTCGTCGCTTGAGAAACCGAGAACTTTGGGATTTTCGAGAGCTGGAATCGGGTCCTCGGACCACCTAGCCCCGACTGAGACCATCTCTTTGACTTTCATCCTTTTTGCAAAATCAAGAACCTCATTACCGAATTCGTATTCGTCACCCATAGGAGAGGAGTGACCCGCGAGCAAAATCAGGTCCCTTTTCCCATTGAACCTGTGGTAGAAATTGACTCCGACGAGATCTATCGTGCCATTCGTATTAATCTCGATCGCCGGAGGCATCGATGATGCGTATAGTGAGGCGAACTTTTTGAATTCGAACTTTTTGAGAAGGTAGTTTGCAAGTTCTCGTGCCTGAGAATAAAGAAGGACGAACTGGGGATTAGCTGTTGAGAGCGCGATGAGAAGTAGTGGATTGTGGGTGAATTCACTTTTATCATCGACTACGAGCTGCTTCCACATTTTCTCTGGTTCTCCTGTTATTCTCTCATTTCGTCGAATCAGTTTTCGGAATTTGTGAGATGAAGTTGATAACGGCGTTTTACCGACTATTAAACAATCGTAAGAAGCTGTACTTCTTTGGCTCCACTGATTATTCCAGAGCTAGTCGCGATACTCGACCTGCCTATGATGCCGTGACGGACATTTCTCAATCAAGTTAGCAAGAGTGAATTTTCTTCTGACGATCGAAAGCGCCATTCCCGAGCGAAAAGGTCTCTCAGGATTTCTTTCGCTGCCTCACGATCCATGGATCCTTACGTCTACGTCTGCGGTGTGGTCGATCGGGTCTTCTATGGCGAATCCGTACCAGACTTTGTATTTCTTTTCTTTTGGGGCATCCCCGCTTCTCGTGGGGATCCTCATCGCATCCGGAACTGCAGTAACGATCCTCGCACTGCTGGTCGGGGGTTACGTCGCGGACATGTGGGGAAGGCGCAAAGTTATCATAATTTTCAGCTGGGTTTCCGTGGCAAGTGCCTTTGTTTTCTCTGCCATCAATTCCATATATTTGATTCCGATTCCATTGATGATGTCGTCCATCGCCAGCGTTTACACGCCAGCATTCAACGCATTAATGATGGATTCTATCAAACCGAGCGACAGAGTCAGAGGATTTTCAGTATTCAACGCAATCAACACCGCTCCCTCAGTTTTTGCACCCACGTTTGGCGGGATCTTGATGACGTTTTTCGGCATACAGGAAGGGGTCCGACTTGCATACCTCGGAAGTGCGCTGTTTGGCGTGTGCGCCGTAGGAATTAGGACCCTACGTCTTGGCGAGACCTATGTGGTTACGCCTGCCCAGAGAAAATCCTTCTTCGGCTTTGTGAAGGACTCGTTTGTGTCAGGGATAAAAGCGACGCGCAACTCCAATTCTCTCGTGAAGAAGCTGCTGTTCTACGTAACATTGGCAGGGATTGGTACAGGGTTGACATCTCCGTTTGCTTCACTTTACATCGTTCACTACCTAAAGGTCAATCCTTTCGATTACAGTTTGGTGGTTGATCTTGCGGGGCTGACGACAGTAGTACTTCTATTCGTGGTGGTGTTTCTCGTCAAGCGCATAGGCGCCAAGAATGGAGTAATAGTCGCGTCTGTTACTGCTCCCTTGAGTAATGTAGTGTTCACTCAAGCGAAGACGATGGACGAACTTTTGGAATGGGGTGTCACGGGCGCAGTCGCAACTGCGATTCAAACTCCATCTATTGCAACAATGCAGGCGGAAACCATCTCAGCCTCGGATCGGGGCAAGATACTCGCGATGTTCAGCATCTTGCCCGCGCTTGTGTCCCTACCGTCGCAGATAGCGGGGGGATTTCTTTACACTTCAGTAGCTCCGATAGCGCCTTTCATTGCGTGCCTGTTCCCCTTTGCAGTGGCTGCCTTCCTTCTCTTTTCGATAGAAGAAGAAAAGCCCAGCCCTAAAATTTAGGGCGCGCTTAACGACTTTATTCGGGTGGCAGCTCTTTGAAAGCGAGGGCCAGATCTATTCCTTTGCTCTTGTAATAAGCCCGGGATATTGGATAAAGTACTGCACCGAGCACCCAGATTGGAATCATGATCTCCCAGCTGAGGTTGTTGATACCATAGACAGTGTCAGTCAAGTACAGATAGGTCAAGTAGGCAAAGAAGATTGAGCAAATGACACCCGAAATAATAAGAGCGTCTGCGGACCCTTTCAGGCTACTTCTTTTCTTGTATCCGTAGACTATCGCGGTGACGCCTACGAAAGTAAAGAAGAGGGTACCCATAGCGATTGTGGAATATATGCTCAGCCAATCATAGTAGGCTGCAATGAATAGCATTGGTAGCGTCAGCACAAAAGTTAGGCCCAGTACACCTATGGGGGAGTGGAACCTATCGCTTACCTTAGATAGTTGGACGGGTAGCAAGCGATCAAAACTGAGTCCGAGTCCATAACGAGAAATTGCAAGGATTGTTTGCTGTAAAGATGCGATGTACCAGAATGCGAAAGTGATATTCATAATCCAGATGAAAAGTGGATTGCCACCCATCGTTATTGTCGCAACCGTAAGCATGTTAGCGTAGACATATGTTCCCTGAAGTCCTGTTGCAAGGGTCGCGGAGCCCGTAGCGAAACCAAAGCCCAAAGTGGAGTAGTACGCCTGAAGAAATACTGCAATGAAAGCTCCGCTCACGAGAATCGGTACGAACGTCGAGAACCACGCCGTCTTGTTCAAGTTTCTAAGCTCTCCGCCGAAACCGGCCGCATTGTTTATCCAGGGCATAACATAAGCCGCGGCTGGGAGTAGCAATATTGTATCGTAAGCGTTGAACTTGCCTCCCAAAGCAGATATTGTGGAGTAGCTAGTTGAGGTTCCCCCATTTGCTATCAGAAAGTTGTTAATCGCACTGTGAATTCCGGACGCACCGAAATAGACGTAAACTGCCGCCATCATGAAGGTTCCAACTAGAGCGACGACAACGACGCCAGCGAGCAGCAAAAATCCTGAGCGTGGCGACAGGAAATTGACGGCCATAACAATCACAAATATTATGAGCGAAATTGCAAGCAGATCAAGATGAGCCGACGTAGTTCCGTTCGCTCCTAAAGTTGAAATCCATGAAGCTATTCCGCTCCCGTATGAGGGCGCAACTATAGAGATCGCAGAAAACGAGGGGCCAAGTGACATTGTCCAGAGCCAGCTGAGACTCACAGCGATGAATGGCAAGCCAGTAAAAGCAAATCCAAGTGTCAGCAGACCGCCTGGAATAGGACCGAGATTCCTGCTTATCCAAACGTAATCCGCCCCAGTCCTTCCGACGCTCTTTATCACGTTATAGTAGATGTAGGCTTCAAATGCCCCGATGAGCATGAACAGCAGAATCATGTAAACGGCATTGCCGCCGGTGTAGTATCCCTGGTAGTAGTTGATTGTCAAGATTCCAGTTCCAAACGCGATCTCGCCAAAATTCGCGAGCATCATAGTAGTTGGGGTAATTGATCTTACAAGTCCAGTAGCGTTTCTAGTGAAAATGGTCTGCTGCTGTGTATCGGTCATGATTAAGTGTGCCGATCAAGCGGATATTTAAAGTGGATAAATTAGCGATGGCCCGTGAATGAATGCCTCGAGTTGAACACGAATATTTGGCCTGACCAAACAGTACTCACGCTACCGCTATTGCGTGAAGATTACTTTGATCTCGTTTTGAGAGCCCGCATATGAGAAGGCTTTTTCGTAATCATTCAAGGGAAAATTGTGTGTAACCATGTCTCTTGTCAAAATTTTCTTTTCCTTGAGGAGTGTAAGAGCTTCATCAAAAGGACCGCATCTCGATCCCTGAATTCTGATCTCTTTCACTACCCCTTTTGTCACATCGAAGGAAAGCGGGCAACCGTGGGTGCTCTTGGTATGTATTGTTCCCCTGGGTCGCACGATATCCAAAGCGAGAGCCATCCCAGAGGTATTTCCAGTTGTTTCGATGACGTGATCAAATCCCGATGCGCCTGGCGTAGACTCTCTTAGAGCATCAATTGGGTCTATTTCGATATCTTCAGTGGCCCAAATCAAATCTGCACCGTACTTCTTTGCAAGATCGAGCTTTTTCCCCGACCGTCGGTTGATCGCAACGATTAGTTTAGGGCGAAGAAGTTTCAGAACTTGGAGAGCTAGCAAACCAAGTCGACCGGATCCCACAATCGCTACGATTGCTCCTTGTTCAATCGGACACATTCTTGTAATTTGTATAGCGGCAGCCAGTGGTTCCGTAAAAACGGCCTCTTCATCTGAAATTTCGTCGGGCACCTTCTGGACGTTTTCAGAAGGGACAGAGACTCTCTCAGCAAATCCTCCATCACGAGTCATTCCAATGGTTTGGATATTCGCGCAGTGAGTTCGAAGTCCTATCATACAGAGATAGCAATGTCCGCATGAAACGTTGATCTCCGATACGACCCTAGTTCCGGATGGCAGTTTTCCTGCTTCGCTTCGCAGTTCTCCAAAAATTTCATGCCCCAGCGTTACTGGACGAGCGTTACTCAATTTGTAATCACCCGAAACTATGGCAAGATCCGTCCCGCAGATTCCTGCACGTTTAATGTCGATCAAGACCTCGCCTTGAATTTTCAACGGATCGCCGACGTCACGAAGGCGAACCTGTCCATGTTCAAATCGGACTGCTTTCACTCAAATCCACAGCTGACCCTACGCTATTCTCAACTCCGTTGATTTATATGTCAAATCGGGCAAACTCTTCACAAAGGCGGGCAAATTTTTACCGCTCTCGCACCTAGTGCGAGTAGCGCAACTATTGTAGCTTCACTAGCTGAAAGCTACAAGAACTGCAAAGAAAGTAATGTAAAGTTACTCTGATTTCGAGGAATAGCTTTACTTCGTGCAATACATCCTTCGTGAAGTGATTTTTGAAGCTAGAGTCTACTTGGCCAGGGCTTCTTCCTGCATCTGACCAATCTTCCATTCAAGCGCGTTCTTGAATTCGGAATTGTCGATGAGGTTGAGGTTCTTTCCGCAGGTCGGACACTTGAAGAAAGCTTCCATTGCTTCCTCGAATGTGAGCTTCTTGCAGGTCGGAGTGTCGCAGCTGTAAAACTGGTGCTCGTTCTCGTATGACAGCCTCTGCTTTAATCGCTCAAGGGCTTTCTTTTTTTGAGTCTCAATAAAGCCGTCCACCTGATCCCTCTGCGCTTTCCATCTGTAAACGAACCACCCGCGCTTTAGATCTCTGACCCGAATGCCAGTGATCAAGGACCGCCCGAAAAGATCATACAATGCCTTCCTGACGCTGTTTATCTTGAGACCGGTCGCACTTGCAATTTCTTCATCAGTTGCGTTTTCGTTGTTCAGCAGGGCTCGCGCTACCTTTACGTAATCTTCGCCGCCCAAGAGGCTGGCGATTTTCACAAAAGAATCTTCATATTCAATTTTCAAGACGTTCGTTCACAACCACTTTGCCATTCCTGCTCGGCTTTATGCGCAGTTTGGCTCTCTCGTGTGTATAATATAGCTCTCTTCCCTTATAAATTCGATCCAAAAAAATCGCAAGAGCTGCAACTTCGCTGTGCGGCTGGTTTCCAACTGACACGTTATAGTGCGAAAGCGAGTATATCTCCCTCGGGACCTTCTCTGCCCCAATAACTACGAGTATTTTCCTTTGGGGCACTTTGCTCAAATCTTGTTCTATTCGGGGAAGAGCTTTGTCGAGCTCCTCGCCGTACATGGTCAAATGAACGACGATTCCGTCCCATTTCCTCACTACGGAGTG
>JASHSF010000011.1 GCA_030036955.1 Nitrososphaerales archaeon | reverse complement strand
AAGAACTGGGGTAGGGCTCGAAATCTTCATACTAACGGAATAGAATAAAGTGGAGCGTATATGATGATTGAATCCGATTTCGAAGTATAGTCTCCGATCGACGGGCTTCCATTGAAGCTCCGTTTCGAGACTCATCAATGGGTCAGAAGGAGTTCCAGAATTAACGATTTGCAGTACAAGTGGACCGTTCTCACGGTGACGACCATTGGCGTGTTAATGAGCGGGATCGACGGCCGCATTATGATAGTCGGGCTCCCAACAGTGGCAGCCTCCCTACACGCCGACGCAGAGGAAGCCATCTGGTTCACGCAAGCCTACACCATAGGCAGCACAATTGCCCTGCTCTTTGTTGGGAGAATTAGCGATATGTTTGGCAAGGTGAAAATTTACTCCCTCGGTTTTACTCTCTTTACGATCGGTTCGGTGTTTACGGCGCTCTCGCCATCGCCTGATTTCTTTATAGCCGCAAGGATGGCTCAGGGTCTTGGCTCAGCTGCTCTATTCGCAAACAGCGCCGCGATAATCACCGATGCTTTTCCTGCGAAGGAGCTGGGCACTGCAATGGGCGTTAACCAGATCGCGTTCAGAGCCGGTGCCATGGCTGGACTGACAATCAGCGGTTTAGTCCTGGCGTTTCTGCCCTGGCCGTTCTTGTTTTACATCAACTTGCCAATCGGAGTATTTGGCACGATTTGGGCACTCAAACGGCTGCAGAAGGTAGAGAAGTCAAAGAGGGTTGCTCCTATGGATTGGCTCGGATTTTTCTCCTTTACCATATTCATTACTGCTTTGCTCCTTGTACTCACATTTGCGGCTTACGGCATGACAGATTTGCGAGTCGTAGGATCACTCTCTACTGTTTCAGCGATTTCGCTTGTGTATTTTGTGCGGCGGGAACACAAGGTGGAGCATCCGCTCCTTGATCTCAGGCTACTGCAAATTAGGGAGTACGCAGGGGGAATCACAACACAGCTGCTGAACTCGGTTGCCTGGGGCGGCTTTCTTCTCGTGATCAGCCTTTACATGCAGCTTGTGTTAGGGTACAGCCCTCTGACCGCTGGCATTGCCATTCTTCCCTTTGATGGCGCATTCTTGGTCGTTGGACCAATTAGCGGCAAACTCTCTGATAAGTACGGCACGCGGCCTTTCACAACTGCGGGTCTCGCTGTCATAAGCGTAGCACTTCTACTCTCTGGCACTGCCGGGGTGGCGACCCCTTACTCGCTGATAGCCCTTTACTTGGTCATCGGAGGCGTAGGTATGGGGCTATTCGCGTCTCCTAACATGAGCTCCATAATGGGCTCAGTACCAGGTCAAAGAAGATCCGTCGCTTCGGCTTTACGAGCGACATTCTTCAACGTTGGTTACACGCTGAGCCTGAACGTCTCCATCCTAATCATGACGCTCAATCTTCCTCTTTCCGAAATAACGCGGATAATTTCCTCAATCAATCCGACTCTTTTGCCTTTAGCGGACAGGATGTCCTTCGCGCTAGCGATAGATCACGTTTATTTCATCATGGCAATCGTGAATACAATTGCCATAATTCCAAGCATCTTTAGAGGAAAGAGAATCGTCGAAGTTGTTGAGACCCCGGCGAAAGGCGCTCCGGGTTATGATTCCCACCCCCAGTACTAGGTGCATTTCGTGGTGAGTACTTCGTCAACCATCGTCGCGCATCTGATCGAAAGCCCTCAAGTTTAGGAGATCATCGGATATAATCAACTACGAGTAAATAGCGGGCGTCAAACTGCCTAGACTGTCTTCTCAAACTCCAAATCCGATTCTAATTATTCCAAAAGTCCGCGATCCATACGTGAAGAGATAGGCCCCGCTAAGCTCATGTGGACACTTGGATATCACGTATCTAAAGAAATATTCTAGCAAGATCATTCTAATATTATCAGAAGATGGCAACGTTCAACGTCTGCACAAGATGCGGTAAATCGGTTAGCATGACCGAAGGCGGCTACTTGCTGAATAAGGAAAGCAATCAATTTGAACTGGTGTGTTCGCACTGTTACGAGCAGGCACGCTCGGAATCAAAACAAAAGTAAGGGGAAATTTTTCGGAGACTTCTTTTGGCAACGAAAGAAACGTAAATCATTGGAAGTGATCAAACTCTGGCAGAATACAACGATATTCTGTCAGCTGCTGCAGAATGGGGTTTTGAACGTATCAGTGGATCGGGACTCCGTATAGTTTGATATCGGATGCTACGGAAAAGGAGGATATGCGGCCGACATGACGAGGACGGTGTTTGTCGGAAAACCGCAGTGTTTGACTCGGCCAATTTGGAGGCTGTCCCTCTCTGCACGATCGGGTGAGCCAATTCGTGTACTATGACTGATCCGAATAGAGAAGTGCTGATAGCACGACGACAATAAGCTCGAGTGTAAATGTTGGCTGGTGCGGAAACTCTGCAAGCATCGCGAAAGCCCCCATTGTCCAAACGATCAAAGCAAAGATGATGAACCACGTATAATCAAGAAAAAGCGGAATTACGTAAATTTCTCCGAGTTTGATAGCCGCAACAGCTCTTCCTTTCACTGGCAAAAAGCTACGCCTTAAAGTACTTCTCAATACATTCGGATAATAATTGTTTGGATAAGCTTGCATGATAGTTTTAATTCAAGCCGAGTTGCGGCTCCTGCTCTTCTTCCCCGGTGGCTTTTACGAGTACGCCTCGAAACGCTGAACTGAGGATCAACATCACAACGAATGAAAGTGCGAAAACTGCTGCGAATACAATGGCGATGCCGAGTGATTCGATACCGAACTGGTGCAGTGCTGCTAGACCACCTCCGAACAGTAGTCCGTTGGGGAGAGTAGTGCCGCTCGCGCTAGCAAACGTGCTTTGAGTAAAGAACGCGATCATCAAAACGCCAAAGATGCCTCCGACGAGATGACCGGGAAAAAGTCCGACGGGATCTGTGAACCACTTTACTTTTGAAAGCCAGGTTTCAGCGGCAGAAAACAAAATGCCTGCGAGAATCCCGAGAATTATCGCACTCGCCGGGCTCACAAATCCGGCAAGGGGCGTGATTACGATGAGCCCCATGAGTATTCCGTTTACGGAATAAATCAGATCCGGATTTTTTCCGCGTCTTGCGTACATAACCAGCATGAGCGACAGGAATGAAGAAGACGCGGCGAGAAATGTAGTTAGGACAACTTCTATCGCGGCCGAATTGAAGGCGAGAACGCTGCCGGGATTGAAACCGAACCATCCCACCCAAAGAAGCAAAATTGCAAGGGTAATCCACGACGGCTTTACTTTCAAGCCGACGGCCGTGCTGCTCGTGAGACCAAGTTTCCTTTCTTCGCGCCAGATCTCACACACGATTGCAAGTCCGGCTGCTCCCGCAGCTCCGTGAACCACTAGACCCCCCGCGAAGTCGCGCATGCCCAGGAGATAGAGCCATCCGGTTGGATTCCAAATCCAAGCTGCTGGAAGGTTCCAGATGAGAATGAAATAGACTACTGCAAAGGCAGCGAACACTTCGAGCTTTACCTTGCGGAGAACGACGACGCCAACTAGTGCAAGCGTTACGGCTGCGAAAGCTGTCTCGAAGAGAAAGTACGTTCCGAGAGTTAACCCTGTATTGAAGTAGCTGCTCCCCATGGACCACCAAATGCCTCCCAACACGCCGGTAGAGTTTGCAGAAAATCCTCCGAGGAAGAAACCGTTCACGTAGAATGGATTCCCAATCACTCCCCCTATTGTTGGGGCAAAAGCAGTATTGAATCCGACAACCGCCATGACCACGACTGCAATTCCGCAGATGAGCAGGGTCTTGAGTAAGCTAACTGAGAATTTTTCTCCGAGTTCTCCTATCTCTAGGAGTCCAACGGCAGGAGTCATTACGAAAACGAGGAGTCCGGCGATCAGTACCCAGAGGTTGTTGACATCTGAAATTGGAGCAAGGCTTGAAATCGCGAGCAAGTTTGCAAACGCAGGTCTTTACTTTTCCCCTCTATATTGCTTTCAATGAGGATGGTGCCTTAAAATTCCAAGTCATTCGGGGTTCACTCAAAGCTTTCAAATAGGTCAAGGTTGCTCTCAAGAAAAATACAGTGTGTTGTACGGTTATCATGCAAATACCTGCCATGATAGAAAGGTCGAATTCTACTCAAGAATACTGAAGGTGGACCTAAGCTCTTGCCGCTTTCAAAGGCTGCGAGAAAGCTAGGAGTGAGCGAAGTATATTTGGGATGAATAACCGCTTGTGTAGATCCAGGCCGCGAAGCGATGCGTGCCGTCGCTCATGAGTGCAAACAATGTAACGTCTTGATTACCTGCTGCGAGAAAAAATAGGGAATCTCATCACTCCGGTGGAAGCACTTTCTCTCTGAGTCCAACAGTGATGCAAAGTCCTGATAGGTTCGGCGTGCAGTCCGTGGCACAGATGCTGACGAGAGACCAATGCGAAGACAAGGACATGATAGAAGAGATCGGTGTGGACTAAGACGCTCTTGAACCTCAGATAGCTCCGGGCTAGGCTTTTTATTTTTGAACCAATACCTTGCCGGTGCGAGTATTGCGTAGAGAGGCGGTTTTCAGCATTGATAATCGTATCATGCGTTTATTATCGAGCACCTGTCAATATAGAATCTAAGGTTATGGCGAGCTGAGAAGATGCAAAGGAATGAAGTGGAAACTGCTCTTCCAGTGGAAGAGCAGATGGTTTCAGAAGAAGAGATGCTCGAAACAGGTCTCCCATTCAAGGAGTACGGCGAGGATACCAAGAAGCTGAAACTGGAGATCGAGAAGCTTGAGAAGGAATATGACCAAAGAGAGAAAGTCATTGACCGGATAATGAGATATAGCACCGGAATCGAAAGTGAAAAGGCACTCAGAATGTACTCGACTTCTATCTTGGAAAAGTGGGCAGAGAGCCTGGAAAACTACCGGGCCGAGCAGCTAAAGAAACGGTAGCGCAAACGGCGAAAGATAGCTAATCGATCACAGTGAATCTTCTCAGATCTAGGGGATCGAAGTGTTTCCCTATCTTTGGGACGCGTTTTCTATCTCGCGAAATGGGCTAATTCAGGGGCTGTGACCTCGTCTTTGTACTGAACGCTAGCGCCCGAAGTTGCAAACCAACTTTGACAGTTCAAAATTGATATTTTTGCTCCTAGTTGCCGTACAACTCTTCATGAGTGCTTGATCTTGATTACCAGTTTTGATAATCGTCCTCCCATGATAAATTCCAATGACTCGCCAACCATGTAATAAGAAGGTTAAGACAATCTTGAAGAAATATGTCAGTGTACCAATTTTCTCTTGCGGACTTGCGGCATTGCTCCTTTTAGTCTCTTTTTCATTCTCGGGAAGTAACACTACCACCTGGAATGGCGCAAGCTGTCAACCTGGAACTCAGTACGGATTTCCTTCGCCCTTCTTGTATTCTATGAGCAGGTCGCCAGGCACAGCTCCTCTAACGCATTCTTCCCTTGTCTGTATTTCTGGAGACAACAATGTTAATCTCCTGCGGACGAACCTTTCAAACGCCGTCCTTGACTATTTGTTTTGGTTTGCAGTTTCGCTTCCTGTGGTGCTTGGACTAAGCTTCCTGTTTGTCAGGAAATCGGCCGAGGAAGAAGTCCCGGTTTCTGAATCTGTGGAATTACAACATTACATTTAGCGATCATCCGATTCCAGAATCGGGTAATGAGCAAGTTGCCTTGATCGTTCGAATCCACACAGCTTGGCGATTACAAGAAATGAGCACCAATTCTCAGATTTGAGAATAGTCAGTCTATTTATTTGATTGCAGTACTGTCTCTTCCTTGTGGGGATGTCCATGATAGAAGTAAGCCAGTACCGCCCACTCGGCGCCTCGGGAATCAAGGTCTCTCCTCTAGGTGTCGGGACCAACCGGTGGTCGTACGGAAAGAATGACGAGCCAATATTGAAGGCCTTTCAGTCCGTCGTGAATGCCGGAGTGAATTTCTTCGACACAGCCGAGGTATACAGCTTTGGAAAATCTGAGCGGCTCCTTGGTCTCTGTCTCCAACAGGATGCCCGGCCGATCGTGATCGCGAGCAAGTATGCACCCTACCGTTTGTTTCGTGGTCAGTTTATGAACGCCCTAAATGCTAGTTTGAACCGCCTTGGCAGGCGCGTGATAGACCTTTACTACGTCCATTTCCCTTACGGCCCGCTGGGCATCGAAACTCTGATGGATTTGATGGCTGAAGCGGTCAAGGCAGGCAAGATCCGAGCGGTGGGCATCAGCAATTGCAACGCCAACCAGATGCGCCGGGCCGCTAGTCGCCTCGGGCATCACGGTATCCCTCTTGCGGCGAACCAAGTGCGATACAACTTGTTGCATCGAGAGCCGGAGGAGAACGGTGTGCTGGCCGCATGCCGGGAACTCAATGTCGCTTTGGTAGCCTATCGTCCTCTGGAGCGAGGACGCCTCAAGTCGAGTACCGTTCTAGGATCAATATCTGGTTCATCCTCTCTGACCAGTGGGAAAACAGCGTCTAAGGAAGTAGTCCTCCAAGAGACTCTCCAGACGATCGCGCAACGGCGAGGGAAGAGCATCAGTCAAGTTGCCCTAAACTGGCTGCTGCGAAGAGATGAACATATTATCCCTATTCCGGGCACTACAAACCTAAATCACGCACTGGAGGACGTCGATACTCTCAGCTGGCAACTCAGCGACGACGAGTTCGCTGCAATTGATCAAGCCTCTTCCCTTCGGAAACAAAAGCCGATCGATGTATCGTCTGATGCGATGCTATCCACGTCATCAACGAGTCCCAGCGCATTCGTGTAATTTCGAAGCGCATCCACTGACCATCGTTGCAGCGAAAAATGACGCATTATTAGGTCTCCGTGGTTAAGGGATGAACACGATGCTTCGAAATCTCCAGGGAGCAATAGGACCTATTGTTGCAACGACTGTAATAAACGGCACATGCACCTGCAATCTTAGTAATCAGTTTAGCAACGAAGAACTACAAATTTGGCAAAAGTGAAAGGACAAGCATTCTCCCTCATGTGCGACCACAGGCAGGAGAGTAAGGAAATCCGCGACGTCCCAGAAGACACCGACGTTAGCCCTAACCCGGCAATCCCGGATTTTCAACAACCAGCGCACTAGGTTGTGGGTGTTTCTCCTTGAAAAGATATTGTCTGGCCGCAACTACAATGACTTCAATCACATCTCTTAAGGGCATTTTCTGACTTTCTGATATTTCCCTCGCATGTACTAGATCTGGCTTTATTTTACCTTCGGCCACTTTCACACCAACATCTCCATGAAAGCTTCCAATTGTAACCGGAATTGAGACTTCTGTTCGAGGGACAACCAGGCGACCGTATTCTGCAACCTTTACGCCGAATGTGCCCGTTTCTTCAACAAGAATCTGAGCAAACTTTTCTATGGAATCAGTAGGACAAACAATTCTTATTGTGTGTCCCATTCGCCCCTTCCTTCCTGTGTACCCAACGACAGATACGTCGTAAGCCCCTTCGTTTGTTATCTTCTCGATCGCCCGAGCAATGATCTCCCCAGTTGAATCATCTACATTAGTTTCGACCACCGCTACGAGGTCTCTTTCAAATTTCATCCCAGCCACCTTTGACACGTATAACGAAGCAAAAAGACCCCCGCCTTATTTATCTGAGAATGACGTTTCCCACTTTTGATAATGGGATCGAGGCTTCCCTTTGACTTGTAAGGCAAAAAATATGTGTTCGGGAGCTTCAATTCGACAAAATGTTTCTTACTTAGGTACTCAAAACCGTTTGAAACTCAAAGACTCAGCGGACTCTTTTCACGCATGTTCGTTTAGACATCTCATCCCGCAGCAGATTTAGTTAGCTCCAATAGCTCGGCTCCTTTGAAGCGTCGAATTCTTCTGTCATGGGCTGTGAAATTTCTTTGCGAACCTTTGATACTAGCGGCTTTTCGGGTTCTGGTAGCTCCAGATCGAATAACGACTAAGATTCCCCTTTCCAGGATGGAGAGTCGTTCGCATTCAGTCCGAGTCCCGGACCAGTGGGCAAGACTAGCTTTCCTAGTTCAACTAGAACTCCACGAAACGGATCATTGGTAACTAGGAGATTGCCGTCGAGGTCGGCATAGTCCACTAGCGGCGAAAGATGCGCCGCAGCTGTCACGGATACGGAGCTTGATACCATGCAACCGAGCATTGTTTTCATGCCCAGCGATTTTGCAAAGTAGATCATTCGATAAGCTTCGAGGATGCCTCCACTTTTGTCAAGCTTGATGTTCACACCGTCGAAGGCATCCTTGAGTTTCGGGATGTCACTGGCACGGCGGCAACTTTCGTCAGCGATGATTGGTATGCGCACTCGTTCGCGTACCCATCGCGTCTCTTCGATCATTGAGGCTGGCAGTGGCTGCTCGATGAGCTCCACTCCTTGCTTTTCGAGCCAGCTGATTTTGCGAACAGCTTCCTCCTTATCCTTCCAACCCTCATTGGCGTCCACGCGTAATGGCTTGGAAGAGACGGCGCGCACAGCTCCAATAGTTTCTTCGTCGGTATCCAGTCCCACCTTCACTTTTAGAATCGGATAGTCATGGGCTTCCTGCACTTTTTGTTTCGTTACCTCTGGTGTGTCGATGCCGATTGAAAACGTCGTCAGCGGTGCGTCTTTCGGGTCCAGCCCAAAGTAAGAGTAGAGAGGTACTCCGAGCTTCTTGCCCACCCAGTCCATCAGCGAGATGTCAACGGCCGCCTTTGCAGCCCAATTGTCTTCCACATGACGAAAGACATCCTGCATAATCTTCGAAAACTGCATTGGATCGGCTCCGAGCAGGTAATCTCTCATCGATTCAGCAGCCTTCCTCGCTCCTTCAGAATCCTCGTGATAGCGTATTATCGGAGCCCCTTCTCCATACCCGCTGATACCGTCATGTGTGTAGACAGTGTGGAGAGTATCTCTGTAGAGGCTGCTCGACATGGTCGTAGTCCAAGTATGGCGAAGGTAGAGCCTCACCGTTTCCGTTTTGAAATCAGCCCCGAATGAGCGAGCTGGGTTGTTCAATTCTCTTTCACAGGTTCAATAACATTTGGCTTTCCAGTTTTTAGGGCAGAACAATTTGGATTCAAAAAATCCTATCATGGATTGACCATCGCCATTGTGCCCTCCGGGGAAACTATGAGTCTAAGACAGGCATTTCATCATACTTACCTGTCTGTATCCAGCATGTCGCTCATTACTTCTGCTCCCCTGACTATAACATCTAGCATAGAACCAGATTCTTCCTCGGATTTGAGGTACTTTGCAAAGTCGGTTGCAGTCAAAATCCCGACAAGCTCGGTTCCTTGCAATACCGGCAATCTCCTTATTCTATTCTCGACCATGATCTTTGCTGCGTCCGAAACAGAAGCTTCGGGGCCGATGGTAATCAGAGGGTTGGACATTACTTCCGACACGTTTGCAGTGCCAGGCAGCCCTACGGCGAGCACCCTTTGAACTAGATCCCTTTCTGTTACTATGCCAGCAGGTTCTCCATGGAGTAACACTATCAGGCATCCGGTCTGGACTGACTTCATTTTCTTGGCGGCTTCTACAACTGATTCATCGACATTAATGACGTGAATTACATTTTTCGTCATAATCTCAGAGACTTTTGCTAGACCTTGCATTTTGAAACTTCGCTCCGCTACAGGTTAGAATTACCAGGATTTGAATAGGAAAACATAGTTATTACACATTTTTTCGGAAGTCACTTACCACTTGATGCAATTGAAGTTCAGGAGAAGGATCTGTCCAGGTCATCTCAAATCCACAAAATGCTGAAAAAGCTTGTTTTCATGCTGTCTCTTAGAACTTGCCCAGAAGGCGAAAAGAGAAGAAAAAAGCAGGGCTAGATTTCATCCCACAGTCAGTCGAAGATTTCGAGCGAGAGGCGAGGAAATATTTAGATCAATCACAGATTGACTATATTTACCGCGGAACAGAATCGCAATTTACTCTCGATAGAAACAAGCAAGCATTTCTACATTATTTGCTTGAAAGGAGGGTCCTACAAGGCATCGAGGATGTCGACCTTAGCGTCTCTTATTTTGGCGGGCGCCTTACAAGCGAACTACCATTCTTTCCTGCGCCTGTTAATTGCTCTCCCCTTTATCCAAACGCTATCTTGGATTTGCTCAAAGTCACTAACTCCTTCTCAATTCCTGTTTTTGTTTCCCACGTCGCAGTGCTTGATCCCCTAGAATTATCAAACCTGCCTTCTCTTGTTAAGAACAAGGCGAGCTCTTTGATATGGCAGATCTACATGCAGACCAATAATGTCGAAGAATGCTACAAACAAGCTCGGCTCGCAGAGTCCTGGGGATACAAAGCGCTAACAATTACGGTCGATACAGAGCTGAACTTGAAGCTGGGCAATGAGCTCCCAGCACAAACCGCGGCACACTCATTCATCAGCATAACTCCAAAGGAGATAAAGAAACTTCGGCAAATGAGCACCCTCCCACTAATCGCGAAGGGACTCATGAACGCTGAAGACGCCGTACTCGCCGTAGAATCTGGTGCCGACGGTGTGATCGTTTCAAATCATGGAGCAAGAACGTTGGACCACATACCATCCACGCTCGAAGAGCTTCCTAGAATCGTGAGAAGATTGAAGTCAAAGAAAAGGACCAGAGATGCAGAAGTCTTCTTCGATGGCGGAATCAGACGCGGGACAGACATTCTTATTGCGCTTGCTTTAGGCGCGGAAGGTTGCTTGTTAGGGCGGCCAGTCCTTTGGGCTTTAGCGTGCGATCATGAACAGGGAGTCGCACAAATGATGAGAATACTAAAGGGTGAGTTGCAAAGAGCTGCGATGCTTTGCGGGGCTTCGAAGATATCCAATGTGAATTCCTCTCTCGTGAGAAAAGCAGATTTCTGAAGAATATACACTTAAGTTCAGATCGCCCGGTGTAGATGGTTCAAATTGGGGCATTTCTGCTCTCTCAATAGTCCTGTATGTGAATGTCTAACCTCTTGAACAACTAATAGCAGTTTAGCTCAAGCTATCTGATTCCGGTTCTCCACGCCGAGTTTCAGGTTATCGACGTGAGCTACCTCTCTCAGTGCGAGACATTTAGTGTAAAAGTTATTCGCGGTTCAAGATTTGTTACGCGAATTCCGGTGATTCTTACTTACAACGGCGGGATG
>JASHSF010000010.1 GCA_030036955.1 Nitrososphaerales archaeon | reverse complement strand
ACTGTGGATGTGTCCTGAATTTTCGTTGAATACTAAGGTGCGTTAGCGAGGGCGGATCTGCCCGTCCTCCGCCTACTTCATCCAATATGATCGGATAGAGTTTGCACCCCTGTTCTGTCCAGCCGACGTATTGTCTTTCATCTTGGCAGATCAAACACTCATTTAGCGGAGTTTCGCTTTCCGGATACGTGCCGCATGTAACGTAAAGAAATCTCCTCATGGTCTAATCTACTTCGAAAAGTCAGCTTTTCTTACTCATAGGAAAACCTAAAGTTGCTTCATGTCTTAACTAAAGGATATGAAAATTTCCAGAATCATTTTGATTGTTTTAGTTATAATAGTAATAGGAGTCATTGCTCTCTACGCGTATACTGTTTATCTTGCTCCGACCACCACGACGACAGCTTCTCCATGGCTCTCCGCTCAATCGTATCCCTTGCAGGCCAGCGGAACATATGCAGTATCTGCGCAAGCTTGCGTAAGCGACCTGAGCCAAGTCTATTGCATAGGCGGAATCGATGTCGACACAGTACCTTACAATAGCGTTTACATCTCTTCCCCCCTTTCTCCGAATATCACGAGCTGGACTTCTGATCCAAACATCTATCCCGTGAGCGTCGACAGCCAGTCGTGCGTTGTAAGCAACAACAACGCGTACTGCGTCGGAGGCTCCTACGATGAAAGCGCGGATGACACAGCCTCAAGCTACGTTGCTTCCATCAATTCATCCGGTGTACTCGGAACATGGAATGCCACAACAGCCTATCCAATTCCGGTCGATACGGAATCTTGCGTTGCCTCTTCTTCCTACATCTACTGCATTGGAGGGTACAACGAGACGAACGGAAACAATGGGAACTCTGTCTACAGCAGCTCGAGCTGGTACGCTCCACTTTCTTCGAACGGAATAGGAACGTGGACGGAAACGACATCGTATCCAGCGGGCATTTACCTGCCGGAATGCGCTGCTTCTGGTGGCTACGTTTACTGTGTAGGCGGCTCCGATTCAAGCGGCAATCCTGTGAATAATGTTTACGAAGCTACGCTTTCGTCTTCTGGCATTGGAACTTTTGGCCAGACGAGTACGTATCCCATTTCTGTCTCGGGTCAATCTTGTGTGATCTCCTTGGGTTACATTTACTGCGTCGGCGGCGAGAGCTCGTCCGACTCATTTTCAAATGCCGTTTACTATGCCACCATTTCGAGTAGTGGCGTAGGAAGCTGGAACAAGTCAGCTAACTATCCGGATGGCGTTGCGACGGACTGCGTCCTTTCCTCTGGTTACATGTATTGCGTCGGCGGAGTAGACAGCAGCTCGAACGGCGAAACTCCAAACGTCTACTACTATGCTCTCAGTTCTATCTCCGGATAGCCATCTTCCCGAGATAACACTGGTTCTGCACATTACAAATTCGAATCAATGAAACACCCGTGAAACTCAGTGTCCAGCATTTCGTTGATCCAGGAACTAGTCTGCACACGCTGCGGTAGAAAATTTGACCCGAATCAAATCCAAACCGTTTGCACAAGCTGCGCTGGCACGCTCTTTGCAACGTATGATTTGGAGCGAGTAAAATCCAAGATTTCGAAAGACTCGCTAAAAGAGCGGCTAGCGACAATGTGGCGCTACAGGGAGGTGCTTCCCGTTAATGATGAAAGAAACATCGTAACGCTCGGTGAAGGCTATACTCCAATTCTCAAGGCAGAGAAGCTCGGAGAGCGGATCAAGCTGCGGTCCCTTTTGGTAAAGGACGACGGGATAATTCCAACCTGTACTTTCAAAGCGAGAGGCCAGTCCGCAACAATTTCAAAAGCAAAAGAGCTTGGAATTGTAAGGTTGCACTAGCCTCTGCAGGAAACGCTGGAGCCGCATCAGCTACCTATTGCGCGAGAGCGGGAATAGAATGCAACATCATCATGCCGCGCGACGCCCCAGAATCAACCAAAAAAGAGTGCAAGCAAATGGGGGCAAACCTCCGCCTCATTGATGGTCTAATCAGCGACGCGGGAAGAATAGTAGCTAAAGAAAAGGAAAGCAATGGCTGGTTCGAGCTGTCGACTCTGAAAGAGCCCTACAGGGTAGAAGGGAAAAAGACAATGGGCTATGAAATTGCCGAGCAGCTAGAGTGGGAAATGCCAGATGCAATAATTTATCCGACTGGCGGAGGAACCGGTCTACTCGGAATGTGGAAGGCGTTTCAGGAAATGGAAACGCTCGGTTGGATCAAAGGGGAGAAGCCCAGGATGATATCCGTGCAATCAAGCGGTTGCTCGCCAGTTGCAAAAGCGTTCGAGGAAGGAAAAGATTCGATTGAAACTCCTTTTCCGAACGCCTCAACAATTGCAAGCGGTTTGAGGGTTCCCCTTCCATACGCCAGCGAGCAGATTTTGAAAGTTATCCGAGAGAGTGACGGACTTGCGCTTTCCGTGGATGACAGCGAGATCCTCACTGCGATGAAGACTATGGCGAAGCTTGAAGGAATATCGGTTTGCCCCGAAGGCGCAGCAACACTAGCCGGGTTGAACCATCTCGTCTCACAAAAATTGGTTGATCAGAGCGACCGCATTCTGCTTTACAACACCGGTTCCGGTTTAAAGTATCTTGATCTTATATCCGACTAGTGGAGACTGGACCGAGCTAGTTGTAGCATACCTTCAACCATGAAGAATCGGGGAGACATGCTCCCAGAGGAGACGGGCTCTTCCCTAGCAAGGTTGAGCAACTCTGTCTAAGCTTCGATTTTCCTACTAGGAAATCGCTATAGGTGAACACTGACTCAACCATCAGGGTGAACATAACTTCTTGCAAAATAAGGCAATTTCACGGATGACACTTTCGATTTTTTTTGGTGGCGATCATCTTAGTCGCCGCCGGAGCGTGGGCCTCCTCCCTTCCGTACGGCTCAGTCAGTCTTTGCAGCGGCAGTGTTGGCATTTGACCCACTTCCGACTGGAAGATTCTCGAATTTTTGGTAACACTTCTGCTTCGAAAGAACGCGGTTTGCTTTAGATTTTGGAAAGAATGATCGGAGAAATCAGGGACCGGGAAAAAGGTCATGCGGCTTGCCACTTTGAATCCCAATTCTAATTCTGTTGTGCAAATCCCAGCGAGCAGGAAGGAGCAATTTATCAATCCCAACAATTATCGATTGACCTATCGCGACAAAGACGCTCTTCGAATACAAAGAGCCTGTTTTCACCGGCGACACAGTCACTGCGACTACGGAGCTCACAAGTATTGACGAAAAGAAGCGCTTTCTGAAACTGGTCTGTCATGCAATAAACCAAGATGGCAAGGTCGTGTTACGGGCCGAGGTCGAAGGGTACCCTATGCTCGGCTAGTTTCAAATAATATTTTGTTAATCGGTGATAGTATCGATTTCTACTTCAAAGAGACTCCAGATTCAACAGAATTTTCTACTAAGCGTGAAAGTGCAAAGTTCCTTCACGAACTGTTGAATCCAGTCCGAAGTCGCAATTCAAATTATAAAAACTCCAGACTGTATGTGTCTAAAATGATCAATGATTACCACGCAAAGCGAGAAATCTGACCTTTTTGAAGCTCTACGAAAGAGGCACGCCTGCCGGAGCTACGATGTTACGGGAAAGGTACCCGATGAGATCGTGAGCAAGCTGATTTACGCCGCACACAGAGCCCCGACTGGCGGGGGCGCGCCTTATCGGTTTCTG
>JASHSF010000009.1 GCA_030036955.1 Nitrososphaerales archaeon | reverse complement strand
CACTCAATTTCAAATTCCGAACAAGATGAGTTACCCTCTTTCTTTCGGCCTGAGCGGTGCAGTGACCCTCGGGCAGTATGAATTTTTCTCCTTTTCGCACCAATATCCGGTCATTATGCCGGGCAAAGTCCAAGAGGTTCAAATTTCTGCACGAGCGAATCTCTCAAATTCTACAAGATATTATTCGATCCTAGACTCCATGTTTCTTTCTGCAGTAGACATGAAGGCGAACCTCACTGCGTCTTTTTCAATCGATCAACTTTTCAACTTCAACATGGTGCATTCTTCGAACTGGACTATGGGACCAATCCTTGGGCAGTTCAATATTTCTGCCAAAGCGCCGGTCGTTTCTAACAATGGGCTCGATTGGATCTTGCCCCTAACAGTTAGTTGGAACAATACGACTCCACTGAATTTTCCCTCCGGCTTGTCCGGGACCATTACTAGAATCCCCGACAGCTTTTCAGTGGGCAATTATGGCGAAGCATATTCCTCCATAAATTTGACCGCAGGAACGAACCAGAACACACTATACTTTCACATTCCGATTTCCACTTTTAACAGTCTGTCCAGCGGGGAGTATTCTTTCAACTTGACAATCGGTGGTGTATCATCTTCAGTCACAATACCGGAGAATCTGACCGTCTGAGATGGGGTCATCACCAGAAACTCAAGTGAGGATCATCGGTGCGATCTCCCGCAAGGGTTTGCTCTTTCGAACCCTCGGAGCTGGTTGTGTTGTAATATTGGCAACCTATGTACTCCTTTGGCTACCTGAGTTCGCATATGCAAGGCTAGCGACTTCGGCTGCGGCGCTGGGAATTAATTTTGGAGAGGTCGTCTTCTGCGTCGGGTCTATCGCAATTTTCACGGGACTGCAAATCATTTTCAAAAGCACGTGGGCGGGCGATATTGCAACTATAGTGAATGGAACTGTTCAGGTCCTTTACATTTACCTGGTGACCAACGGGGGCCATCTTGCCTACAAATTGAATGGATTCGATTTCATCATTGGCTTTGGCACAATTTTGTATCTTCTCATCCTACCTTCCATCGTCATCGCGGCGTTAGGCTTTGTCGATCTTGTAGCAAGAGCCTCAGTCAAGTCTTGAAAGCAAGGCAGGGGCTGTGTTCTTCTAAGCAGCGAAGAGGAAATGATATCTTGAGTCAGCAATTGTGCTGCGAAATGAAAAAATAGAGCGAACCGAGGATTGCTCGGTTCTCTATCCCGTTATAGTTCCGGAAAGAAGGACTTCGTACTCTGTGCTTCCAGTCTTGAAGTCGAGCATTGCTCTCGCAGTCGTGGCGCCGGAAAAGTTTCCTTCTGCCGAGGCCCTGATCGTGAAAGTGCTCCCCGATGAAGCAGTCCCCTGACCTTGAATGCCGTTCGCGAAGATATTCATTTGGGCTGTGCCGGACGAAATCGTGTAGGTGGCGCCGTTGATAGTTACTGAACCGCTAGAGAGCGTCAGCACGTAGCCGCTCGAAAGCTCCGAATTGACTGTAAAGGTGAGGGTTCCCGATGCCGTTCCGTTATCCGATGGATTCCCGAAGACAATGAATTGTCCCGACGCGCTCGTAATTGTTATCGTCGTTCCGGACGATATATTTGTGATCTGCTGATTGCCCCAGAGTGCACCGGCCGGTCCGCCTGGAGGTCTTTGCTGAAAGCTTTGAGGGCCGTAGTTTTGTTGTGGATGGCCCCAAAAGTTGTTGCTACTTGTACCTGAGTCAGTTGTCGTCGTAGAGGCTGCAAGCGCATGGAATATTGTTGGTCCTTGTGTCGCGGCATAGTAGCCTACTAGTCCTGCCGAAACTGCGACGGCTGCAATGAGAAGTGCCAGTGATTTTGTTTGCAAAGCCATTTTTCCGTCAAAGACACAATCGCCGTGCGGGGTATTTACTCGATTTCCTAGATGTTTCCATAATCTCTATCAGATCATTAGTGTAAGGGCCGCCTAAACGAGCTAGAAACTATCTCTAGACCCGAAACATTTATTCTCTCAGAAGCTGTGTAGCCTTCTTGCAAAAAGTCGGGTAATATCAGCCAAGGTCTCGGGTTTCGATATAACGTTCGAAATGGCCAGCTACAGCCGGAATTCCTGTGAAATATTTCCACCAAACACTTCGAGGAAGCCCTTCATCTTCCAGAACGTGTCGAGAAAATCGAACGCTCTTGGTGTTAGAACGTAGTATACGCCTTCTTCCTCTTCATCTCGCATTGTCTGTACCAAGCCGTATGAGATCAAACTCTGAAGAATCAACTTCAACCGGTCGACTGGAATCCCACAACCGTAAGACATCTTCGTGATCCTTGCGCCCTCGGGATAGCGCTTTATGACTTCGACGACGGATGCGTATAGCTCAATTTTGGATCTCTTCGTAGGCTTTTGTCTCATGGCAAGCCGCTTCTTCTAGAAAGTATGTTCTGGCAGCCTCGACACTTTTTGAGATGGCTTTGAAAAGCGGCCGCTGCTTGCCGATCCTTTCAGCTCTTTCGTGTAAGTTACTTGCTCAGCTACCGCGCACTTGCCAACTTCAACTATCTCGCCGTAAACCTTCCGGCTCTGGGATGAAGACCCGAGGAAGACTTCTTTTCCGTAGACGTCCTCGACCCTCGTCATTCTCCCCACAAGCCGAAGCGCGATCGTCTGGCCGAACCACTTCTTATTCCAGTTTGCAACTATGATTTTGCTTTTCCCGATTTCGATTCTGTCACCAAGCAATGGGCCCGTGCACCTAGAACCGCCTGTCACCCTGATCAGATTTGCGCGCAGTCCCTCGGTTGTTTCAAGCGACCCTGCAATGTCCGCGGTTCCCGTTATCCCGACCGTCGGGGCTCGTAGTCTGCCTCCGAGTCGAAGATCATTAGAAATTACTCTGTTTTGAAATATGCCTGTCCCGTAAATTTCAATCACATCTACAGCGCTGAGGTTGCCATCGACCATTAGTTTTCCATTGACGATTATTTTGTTGGTTACACAATTTCCGCGGATTGAAGTAACCCCGTTAACCTCAATCTCCTGGCATTGAAAATCCCGCGCGGCAATAACTTTCCCGGAAGTTGAAATCTTCCTCCCCCTAGCTTCAGAAAGGAACTCCGCTCGGCCGAAGGACTGGAGATCACCGAACTCAAGATCTTCCCGACTCTGGAAGTTACCCCCGACTCTAATGTTTCCGCTTATGCTACCTCCGCCTACCGTCACTCTACCACCAACGCCTAAATCGATTACCTGGACATTTCCCTGGACCGAAATCTTTCCACCGACGTCTACTTGCTCCGCGATGAGTGTTTCCGAGTCGACTGTTCCTCCGACGCGAATCTTTTTGCACTCGATCTTTTTCGCAAATACTTTGCCTCCGACATCGATCTCCTGGGCAGAAATTGTTCCGTCGACTTGCAGCGTGTTATCGAGGTCTATTTTCTTGTGTACTACTAGGTTACCACGAACTCTCAAGATTCCTCCGCGTCTTGCTTGAATTGAATCACAGTTGAAATCGCAGTTCAGGACGGCGGCCCCCTGAAAGATTGCGTCGCCTTCGACGATTACGAGGTTACCTTCCAATGCCTCGATTCTTGCATTGTTTCCGACCTTGAGGCTTGACTCTACCTTTCCGAGCTTCGCAGCATTGCCTCGAATAATAACGTAATCAGACATTAACTAGGGGGATAGAACTCTTCTCCTAAAAGCCTCGCTCACTTTCGGTGATTGCTGCAAGAAAGTCGTCGTATGGCAACAACCGCTTTCGTTCAGATTGGTTGGACTTTTCCGCGGTAGGCTAGATAAAACCAAAGAGCCACAGCAGAGCTAAAACCAATATTATGATAGCTATGATCGCAACGATGTGGACGTATCCCCGTCTATGCATTCTTTTGAGTGATTTGAATGAGGGAAGCATGGCTGGAAGATCCTGGCGATTTGCGCTTTATTAAGATCTTGACCAATGCCGATCTTTTGCGAAGCATCTGGTTCCCTTCTGAAGTCCAACGAATTGAGTCTACTTCTAGAAGAGATTACGCAACGTGTGTACTGAACGTGAGCACTTTTTTTATTGCAGACAAAACAGATCGCTTTTGACATGACAGTAAATGGAAACGGTATTATGATTAGTGCGCAGGATCTCGTAAAAATATATAGCAACAAAGTCAAGGCCGTCGACAAAATATCTTTCGAAGTTAGGGAAGGAGAGGTTTTCGGTTTTCTCGGCCCGAACGGCGCCGGGAAAACCACCACGATAAAGATGCTCACGACGCTTGCGTCAATTACGGAAGGGAGGGCGAGTGTCGCGGGTTACGACGTGCGCTCTCATCCTTCTTCCGTCAGGCAAAGCATTGGCGTCGTGCCGCAGGAGCTCACGGCAGACGAGGAGCTGAAAGGGATTGAAAATCTAATTTTATCCGCCAGGCTACATCACGTTCCTTCGGACGTAGCACGCAACAGAGCTGGTGATCTCCTAAGGCTGGTCGACCTTGAAGGGGCTGCTGACAGGCGGGTGAAGACCTACTCAGGAGGGATGCGCCGACGACTCCAGATGGCTATGGGGTTGCTCCACACCCCGAAGATACTTTTCATGGACGAGCCGACTCTTGGACTGGACATCCAGACTCGCAGTAAAATGTGGGAATACATTCGCAAACTGAACCGCGAGAATGATCTTACGGTCTTCATGACCACTCATTATTTGGAGGAAGCTGATTCCCTGTGCGACAGGGTTGCAATCATTGATGAAGGCACTATCAAAGTTTCCGGGCATCCGGGAGAGCTAAAGGAAAAACTTGGAGGAGACATCCTCACAATCGAGGTTAGCAGTGGACTTGATCTGACGAGTTTCTTCCAGGGAATTCAAGATGTATCCGACGTGAGCAAGAAAGATTCTACTTACAGAATCACTCTTCCAAGGACCGAGAAAGCACTTCCCGCAATTGTTCAAGGCTTGAGTCAAAAGGGAATCCAGATTTCAAATATTTCGTTTACAAAGCCCACGCTCGATCAGGTGTTCCTGAAGATCACGGGAAGATCAATGCGCGACGAGGAATCGCCCGCTGCGCCCCCGGCCTGGATCCAATCAGCATAGTGGAGGAGTTGAGATCTACATGGCTCCGTTTGGAGACACGATCGCTCTAACTGGCAGAGCTCTACGGAAGTATTTCAGAAATCCCTCGGCGATTGTCCCGGGGCTCGCAACGGCAATATTTTACCTCGCGCTCTTCGGGAATTCGTTCAACCCTCAGAATCTTATACCTTCGAGCAGCTCAAGCGGGGGGTCGGCGTTGCAGGCATTCGGCGGCGCTCCGACTTACATCACCTATCTCACGGCTGGCGTGATATGCCTCATTTTGGTTTTCAACATGGCTTTTGGCGGCATCGACCTGGTTTTGGATCGACAGCTCGGCTTCCTGAATACGCTTCTCTCCGCGCCGATCACGAGGGCTTCGATTTACTTCTCGGGCGTATTGCAGAATCTCGTCAAGGCGATGATACTCGCGTTTCTTGCGTTTGGCGTCGCCTTTGTCATTCCAAACGGTCTCAAGCTACCTGCGGGTTTTGGAATCTTGAATTTTGTAGGGATTTTCGCGGCCTTTGCACTGCTTGGCATAGGACTATCCTGTGTGTTTACGGCGCTTGCTCTAACCCTTCGCAGCATCGACTCCCTCGTGGCAATTGTGAACTTTGTGACGCTTCCGCTTGTGTTCGCGAGCGGTGCCCTGTTTCCCTCAAGTTCCTTTCCTGGATGGCTAAAGGAGATTGCAGATGTCAATCCGATCACAAAGGCAAGCGAGGCCGCGCGATTGCTCATAGTGAATGGGACGCTCACAGGCAGCAATTTCTGGACCTTTGCAAACGACCTGGTCTATCTCGTTGTATTTGCGGTTGTGCTCGCGCTGTTGGGCTATATGGCTGCGAGGAACGCTCTAAAAGCTGAATAGATACAGTTAGGGATCTGCCAGAAGGAAATTCGGGTACATCTGGGGAAAGTGCCGAATTCGCGAATCTTGAAAAATAGCTCAACTCGTCAGTACTAGATCGGGATTATTGAGTTCCTCTGAACCCAGTTTTTACTCTTGCATCGAGTTACCTTTCGAGAAACGAGTCAAGCTTTTTCCAGCCTATATTCTCGCACGCCGTCTTTTCGCAATATCTGAAGGCCCGAAGTCTATAGAGTGTTATTATTGTCTGTCCCCTGTATCGTATAGAAGTTGTACAAAGTTTGGCTTATTTGATCTGCGCTATAGCTTTATCTCTCCGCTAAGAGCTTGCAAAAAACCAATCCCTTTCTTTGGCTTCCACCGGCCTTCCATCACTAGACAATCTTCTTGGGAGCGATGGTTATCCGGATAAATCTACGATTCTGGTTGTCGGACCGCCTGGAATAGGAAAGGAAGCTCTGGGTTATTGGTTCACAAATTCGGGTTTGATCCAGAACGATTTCTGTCTTTACAATACAAGACTATCTTCCAAGGAAGTACTTCAGGATGTCAAGGCTTTCAATGTCGACTTCTCCCAGCGAGTACCCTTTTGGTTTGCAAGTCAAGGTGGACAGCTCAAGTTTGACGTCAACGATTTAGCTGGTCTCTCATTCAACATTAAAGACATTTTGAAGAAGAACTCTGATAGAAGAATCAGAGTAGTAACCGACGCCCTCTCTTCGCTTCTGATGTTGAATCAACCGGACACGGTATACAAGTTTCTAACCCAATTGTTTGATGAAGTAAAGAAGTACGATTCTGTTTTTCTCGCCACTCTGGAAGAAGGGATGCATCCTCCGAATGTACTGGCCGCAATGCAGCAGCTGTTCGATGGGGTTGTGGAGTTAAGACTCTACGAAGAAGGTCTGCGAGTGCTGCCCTTGCTGAGAATAAGAAAGATGCGCGGAGTCGCCCCCCAGCCAGGTTACTACAATTTCTCTTTCACAAAAACAGGAATGGAGTTGAGCGTCTATGCTAAGTAGCCCCGGATTTGCGCTGGCAATAATTTTTTCAGAAATCATTCCAGCAGCAATTTTTCTTTACGCCGCTTACTGGGCATTCGAGATCAGGAAGGGACTTGCTAATCCAATTTATCGCAATCACGCATTGTGGCAAGGTTGCGCTATAGCGCTCACTGCTGCCGCGCCCATTATCACATACAGCAACAATTACGAGATACTGGCGGGAATCGAAATCTTCTACTCTGCTTTTTTTGTAATTATATTCATTTTCATCGACTCCACTGTAAAAATAGCAAGACGCTCCGATCCTCTATTGAGAAGCATCCTCAATTGGAAAAGAGTTCGAATCCTAGGATGGGCAGGCATTGGTCTCGCCGTTTTCGACAATCTCTATTCGATAGTAAATGTTTCCTTCTCGAACAGCCTTGTGGGCAGCCTTTTTTTTGCCTTGGGTCTCTTGATTGCCTTTGCTCTGGGTGGTTTGGCAATAACGATCGGCGCCAGAAGATCCAAGGATATGCTCCTCCGGGGAAACCTGAAGTGGCTGGGTCTCGCCCTCCTATTCGCCGTAGGCACAGTATCAGTGTCCTCGATAGAGGGCTTTATGGGCGTGAGCGAGTTTGCAACCTATTATTCTTACCCTGCACTGCCATCCGCGGTTTTTTATATTTTGATGGGGTATGCTTTCTACAGGAGTTCCCGATCACTTGCGCCTGTGTCCCACTTTTCACTGGAAGACGCGCCGAAACTGGACCCTCCTGCGCCCTAAATGGCGATGTCGGGAAGCGTGAGTGATCGTTTAGCAGCGAAACCGCGAATTTCGATCAACAGCTCAACCAGTCAGCACTTGATCGAGATTCTTAAGCACCTCCGGCCATGCTTTCTCATGCTGAGTTTTGGATTTCTCGCTTCCGAACCCTTTGTGCTTTAGCTGTAGTCTCGTTCCGTTATTGCCGGGCGCTAATCTCACGAACACAACTGTTTCGGATCCTTCGGTTCCTTCAGGTCCCGTAACCCAGGTCATTACCACGAGGCTGTCGCGTTTAAGCTCGAGAAATCGGCCGTAGTGTGAGTGGCGGGCTAGTTTCCCGTTCTTAATTCTAAATCGCGTCTCAAAGAAAAAGGTACGTTGATTGCTGGTTTCATCAAAACAGTTCTAGGCTCGCAAACCAACGATCAAACTGCTTTGTCCAAGCTCGAAACAGGGTAGCCGGGGGGAGCTTTCATTTCTCTTTCGACTGTTAGGTTAAACTCGCTCGATGCGAGATCGGGCGGGTAGATTATGGAGGATTTTTTCATGAGCGATTTTTGTTTAACGAAACTTCTTAGGGCTATCTAGCCATCTACTCAAGGCTTCATTATTCAATCATGAGAGCTACCGAATGATTATATCCATTCAGTGCTCGCGGATTGCAATCAACCAATGAATGTTGAATGCCTGTCCACTGACGAGCTAACCGTCTTCGAAGTAAATTCTCCAAACCCTTTGATCAGGATAGAGCTAAATCGGGGTGACTTTACTGTGTCAAAGTATAACGAAGCCACTTTTCGAGATGAACTGGAGAAAATAGAGATCTCGGAGGAAGACGGAGGAATTCTCCTTAGAAAGCCGCTCGGTATTCAAGAGCACATCCTCGGACTGGGCGAGAAAGCGTACGAGCTCGACAGACGGAGAATCTCTGTAATAATGTGGAACACCGATGCTTTTTCCTACGGCTGGTATACAGATCCGCTTTACGTAACAATCCCTTTCTTCATCTCGATCGAAAAGGGCAGAGCAAAAGGTTACTTTGTAAATTCAGCTTCCAAAGTCAAATTTGATTTCGGCGTCGAGGAATACGATAAAGCCAGGATCTTTGTGCCTGAGAGAAGCTCGAGCCTGTATATCATCCAGGGTCCGACTGTTGAGCAGGTTCTGGAGCGATACAGTGCTCTAACTGGAGTTCCTGCCCTCCCGCCAAAATGGGCGCTGGGTCACCAGATTTCTAGGTACTCTTACTATCCCCAGGAAAGAGTGATTGAAATTGTAAGGGGATACAAGGAGGCAGGTGTGCCACTATCAGCCATTTACCTTGACATCGATTACATGGATAAGCGCAAGCTGTTCACGTGGGACAGGGGAAAATTTCCTGATCCCGCGAAGATGATTCGCGAGCTCCACTCATTAAACGTGAAAGTAGTTGCGATCGTCGACGCCGGTGTAAAGGCGGACCAGAACTACGAGATCTTCAGGGAAGGCATCGGGCACTATTGCGAAACCCCTAATCATGAAATCGCTTTGGGAGTTGTCTGGCCAGGGTTATGCGCGTTTCCAGATTTCCTGAATAAAGAAGCTCGCAACGTGTGGAAGAAATGGATCAAGAGCTTTGTAAGCGAGAGTGGACTGGACGGAATATGGCTCGACATGAACGAGCCCGCGGTCTTTAGCGAAACAAGGACACTCGACGGATCAACTTTGCACAAAAGAGACGACGGATCGTTCGTCGAGCACAGGCTTGCTCATAATGCATACGCGTACTTCCAGTCTCTCGCAACTTACGAAGCTTTGAATGAAATTGAAAAAGGTGAAATTAATGACAGCGAGCCGTTCATTCTTACGCGAGCAGGCTATGCTGGAATTCAAAAATTTGCGGCGGTGTGGTCGGGGGATAATTTGGCTACTTGGGAGAACATGAAACTCCAAATTCCGCTTTTGCTGGACTTGTCAGTCTCAGGAGTACCTTTCATCGGGTGCGACATTGGCGGGTTCGTCGGAAGATCAGATCCGGAGCTGATCGCGAGATTTTACCAAACTTTTTGTCTGTTCCCGCTTTTTAGAAATCACAAATCGAAGGAGGGGAATGATCAGGAGATTTACAGCTTGCCAGCAAAATACGTTGAACGAATAAAACGAGCGATCTCGTTAAGATATTCTCTGCTCCCCTACCTGTATTCTTTGGCGGTAGAGTCCCACCTGCATGGTCATCCAATGGTTCGCCCGCTCGCTTATGAGTTTCCGGACGACGAAGAGGTTTTTCACCTCAACGACGAGTTCATGATCGGCAAGGGCCTTCTTTTCGCCCCACAGTTGGAAAGGGGAAGTCAGGAAAAAGAAGTGTACTTGCCTCACGGCAAGTGGGGCTCGTGGCATGGCGAGCCGAAACCTTTTGACGGCAAACGGATCATTACAACAAGAGAAGAAATGCCGCTCTACATTAGAGAGGGATCAATTGTTCCGACAGCCACAAAGATAGTAGTTTGGGGCAGGGCAGAATTCACGCTCTGGAAAGAACCAAAAGGCGGGATAAGGATGAACAGTACTGGGCGGACTCTGGAATGTTCAGAGAGAATGAATTCTGATGTTGAATTCAGAAACTCTGAATTCAAGCGCGCCAAAATAGACGGCCGTGCAACATTGGAAGCTTCCTCTGAGAACGGCTCGACATTCGTAAAAGCAGCGGGCTCAGGTTTTCAGAAAATCGAGGTTCTTTGAACTAAAGGTGTCCGTGCTTCGGGACGCAGCAAACGTCCTCAAGCTGTATAGTCGCGTGCTGGATGCCGTACGTGTTTGAAAGTCTCCCTTCGATTTCGCTCATTGTTTCCGTTCTGCGACTTCGGCCCTCGTCATTGAGGCAGGCGTGAAGAGTTGCTATCGTTACGTGAGAGCATATTTTCCAAACGTGAAGATCGTGAACATCAGAAACTCCGTCCACCTTTTCAAGTTCAGTTTCAAGAGCAACCATATTTCGGACCGGGGAGCGCTCTAGCATAATTGAAAGTCCAGCCCAAGTGGTCGCAACTGCGGAGCGCAATACAATTAGTCCAATGAATGCAGCCACGATTGGGTCGAAGATGTAATCTCCCGTAAAATACACGAGAACTGCTCCAACTACTACAGCAAGCGACGCGAGGGCGTCGCCGTAGACGTGGGTAGTCGCGCTTTTTAGATTCAGATCTTCATCCACAAGGTAAGGTGCATCTACATTATGAGCTACACTGTGGGATCCTGAAAGAACCCGTCTCGACACAATATTGAGGGCGAGGGCCGCGAGCGCGACGATGACTGTTCCAAAAACATTGATCGGAGTATGTGCCGCGAACTTTAGATAAGCATCGAATCCTATCAGCGCAGCTACCGCGAAGAGCGAGACACCGTTGACGAGGCTTGCAAGGACTTCAACCCTGTGATATCCGTACGTGAGAGTTTTCGTGGGTGGCCGCGCGGACAACATTAGAGCAACCAGTGAAAATGCAATTGCGAAGATATCTGTGAACGCGTGAAGGGCATCGGCGACGAGGGCTGAGCTGTTGAACTCGAAGCCTCCTAGCAACTCGAGGATAAGAACCACGAGTGCCAATCCGAGAGCTATCTCGAGTCTATTCTTGATCGAGATCTCCCTTTTTCGATTAGTTTCTGTACCGGTTTTAACTGAGCCTTCGCTCATTCAGTTCGGCTTCCTAAGAATTCCTTGCCTCCACCAAGTCAAAGTGTGGAAACAGTTCACAACGTAATAGTTTTCAAAACAATATACACGTTATGGATTGCAGGTCAAAAGTAGCTACAAGTTGTTCCCGATATTGAAAGGTATGAGAAGATGCCCTGTCCATCTGATTGGCTTATATCCTCGCCGCACGATAGAGCTGTAAATCTTCGAGGCTAGAAGAACTACAACTCTCAGTGATAAACTCCAGTGACGCAAGAACCAAGGGTCGTTACTCCGAGAGGAGCTGCGGAAGCGCGAGAAGATTATCTCGAAACCATAAGCGATCTTATTCAGAGCAAGGGTTTTGCCTCGGTATCGGACATTGCCGAGAAGATGAACGTGTCGAAATCTAGTGCAACCTCAATTATCAAGAAGCTCGACAAGGAGGGCTACGTCATCCACGAGCGGTATCGGGGGCTTGCTCTAACAGAGTCCGGTAGAAACCTCGCCGCAAAAATGAAGCACTACCACGAGACTTTGAAGAGACTGCTGGTTACGCTTGGCATACCTGAAAAAATAGCCCAGGAAGACGCCGAAAGAATAGAACACGGTCTCCACAATCGCTCTCTCCTTCGCCTACGCGAACTCGTCGATTATCTCGAAGCAAACCCTGACGTTGTTCAGAAATTGAAGAGCGAATAAGCTCGCTCTCACAGTCCATAACGGTTAAGCAATACTCTGAACAAGCTCATATTGTCTATGTCCGAAGAATCCTCCACACAAACCCCGAGAATAAGGATCGGGACATCAGGCTGGTCTTACAAGGAATGGGAAAAGGTATTCTATCCCGATTCAAAGACTCCGAAGCTGACTTACTACTCTTCAATATTCAATACGGCTGAAATAGATTCCACTTTCTACGCAAATCCCAGTCCTGGGCTTGTCATGGGTTGGGTGCGCAACACACCGCGAAATTTTGAATTTTCTGTCAAACTGCCCCAATCTATTACTCACAAGAAGGCGCTAGATCTTAGAGCAGGGGCGGAAGTAGACCTCCTGGAATTCCTGGATCTGATCAATCCGCTGCACGAAGCTAAAAAATTAGGACCGCTTCTTATACAGCTCCCTCCAAGCTTCGCCGCCTCGAAATCGAGAACGCTCGTAGAGTTTCTCGACGCTCTTCCGAAGAAGAGCGATTACAAATTTGCCATAGAATTTAGGAACAAATCATGGCTCAGAAACAAGGTCGAGCTAGATGAATTACTCCGAAAATACGGAGTCGCCAACACAATTGTGGATGAGCCTCTCATGCCAATTGACACGACGCCAACAGCTGATTTTGCTTTTGTGCGCTGGCACGGCAAGGGAATGAGACCATGGTACAATTACAGGTACAGCGACGCAGAGCTCGATCCATGGGTAGAAAAGATCAAGATAGAGATGAAGCAGCCGAAGAAAATCTATGGCTACTTTAACAATCATTTTCACGGCTACGCGGTTGAAAACAGCCTCGAGTTTATGGAAAAGCTCGGCGAAGCGAGCGAAAAGCAAAAGGAAATTTTGAGAAATGTGAGAAGCTACATAGAGACGGGAAGCTCGCCGAGAAAGTCAGTACCGAATCAAACCAAAGGGCGAAGTCTAAGAAAAGGAAACGAAGAAAAGCCTCCACAAGAGGGTCAAAGTACGCTCGCAGAATTTCGCTAAAAGTAAAGGGCCCCTCTGGGGGCGATCCGAAGACCGCAGCTTTCCTTCCTTATCGGATAGTACGGCATAACCCAGAGGAACCGTTTTTGAATTTTTACCAGCCGAGTTATAATAGTAGCGCCTCATATCGCATCGTCTCGTTGTGCTTTGCAATAACCAGCTTGATGGAAAACGAATTTGATGTCTAAAAGTGATACGTGCGTTTTCTAAAAAGATCTTATCAAGCTAATGCAAAATATCTAAATCATTCGCGCGAATTGATTTGACTTTCCACATTAGATAGTGGTAGCGCAGATTTCGCTCACCTTCGAGAATTCTGATCTAGAGGAGTGGAAAGAAAATGAGTGGAAGCGCGGAAATGATAACCAACGAAGTTAGACGTCTAGTGCTGACTTGCAGACACCTGCAAGCCGAGCTCGAGCAATCGATACCAAAGAAAGTCCATGAGGAAATTGTTCAAAAGATGCAGGGCACAATTGACAGTCAAGATGTTGAGATGAAGCGGGTGGGTGAAGAGCTGCAAAAGGCTGTATCAGTATCATCCACGCTTTCGAATCTAGAGTCGCTCCTATCCTCGCAATCCAAAGAAATATCGGCAGAGAAGAATTCAATTGAAAATGTCTACACCAAAATAGCGGAGGGAACAGTGCCCCGTCAAATTTACGAAGCGTCGCTTGCTGCCACAAAGTCGCTCGAGGAAAATGCTCGGCGCCTAATGGAGCAAAAGAATTCGGAGCTCAAAGAGCTACAGGCAAGAAATCACGAGCTGCTTGAAAGAATTTCAGGCATGGTACCCAGAATTGACTATTTGTCTGTCCAGTCGCAGCTGTCAGAATCTATCCCGAGAATCAAGCATGAAGAAGAGGTGCAGGTGCTGAGAGACCAATCGGTGCCGAGGGACCTTTACATCAAAGCAGAGTCAAGGATTTCGGAGCTCGAAACTACGCTTGAACAAACTGTGCCAAAGTCAGAGTTTGTGGATTTGATGAAAGAAGTCTCAACTCTCACAAACGGTCCGCTAGCGGTAACATATTCTGAACCGCAAAGTGTGACTGCAATCCAAGCGCCAGAGGCGCCAGTATCGGATGCGCCAGCTGTAGATGCTCCAGCTCCTCAAGTGTTAGCGAACTAGACTCAAGGGAAGGAAACTTCCCACTATTTCCTTTTTTCTGAGTGTGCCCGGATAACCTATTCGTTGTCCGAGAAAAAGACCAATAATTCAGGAACTTTCTCGTAATCAGATTTTTTAGGATGAGAGACGTTCATACCTTACTAAAGGATGAGTTACGTTGCATAAGTCTCTGATGGTCTTTGCCCTCTTAGGGTTAGTTCTCCTTGCCGCATCAGGAGTCGTCATATCGGCGCAGGGCACGACTCAAGGTTACGTCAGTTACCGCATCACGTCGACAAGTCCCATGATGGCCATGAACCATAGCGTCGTCGTCAATGAGACAGTTCAGCCATCGAGCCAGAGTGGTCTGTCAATTATCTCATTCGCTCTGACCGGGACATATACCAATTTTAGCATCTCGAAGATTGTCAATACTACGAATATTCCCGAAACATTTCCAATCATTCCCCCGCTCTCAAACGAATCCTTCAACTACTCCAAAAACGGCTATTCAATTAGCGGAAGCATTTCAAATAACGGAAGTAGTACATTCAATTTTAATGGCGCTAGCTACACAGGAACGAATTATTCATTTTTTGTAACGATCACCAACTCCACTCTCGTATCAACTCTTGACGGAACTCTTTTGGCAGCACCCTCAGGTTTGTTGTATTCGGCGAATATCAGTGGAACCGGCTCGCAATCCGCGACCGTACAGTTGATAGCCACCAACCTTCCCTTATCTTATTCAGCCAGTACTAGTTCTGCGACAGGAGTCGCAGCAGTAGGAGTCGGAATTGCGGGAGCCGCTGCTCTGGCTGTACCCTTCTGGAAGCTCGGGCGAAAAAAGAGCGAGAAGCAAAAACCGGCCGAAGAGAAACCGTCGTACTGGGTCGACTAAATTCCCCATTCAACACCTTCGGAAATCGGCAGTTGAAAAATGCAGTCTGGAGTCGTTCAGGGCATCGATTCGCCTTCGATTCCGGGGCATAAGTCGGTCATTGCCTTCAATGAAGCCGTAAAAGATTACGGTAGAAAGAGGATTGGGCCGGTGGATCTGAAGATCCAAAAGGGAGAGGTGCTGGGATTTCTAGGGCCTAACGGTTCAGGAAAAACTACCTGCATTAGGATGCTGCTGGGACTTTTACGAACAAGTTCCGGTACAGTTCGCATCAGGGATTTGGATCCAGTTTCAAAGCATGCTCAAGCTCTGCGCAATGTTGCCTACTCGCCGGAGCTCCCGAACCTTCAAACCTTCCTAACCCCCCGAGAAATCCTTCAATTAGTAACTCACGAGCTTTCGCTGAAAGGCTCAAGTGGCGAAAAAGGCGATGAGATAAAGCGAGTTCTCGAAATTGCAGGACTGCTCGAATATGCAGATACAAAGGTTGGAAAGCTGAGCAAGGGCATGGTTCAGAGGCTCAGCGTAGCTCAAGCGCTGCTTGGAACGCCAGAAATTCTCGTGCTCGACGAGCCAATGATCGGGCTTGATCCAGCAGGTGTTGCACACTTTCGCGAAGTATTTCGTCGTTTCGTCTCGGAGGGTGGGGGCACGGTGTTTATGTCGTCGCACATCATGAGCGAAGTGGAATCTCTTTGCACCTCAGTTGCGATAATCCATAACGGGAAGATCCTCTTTCGCGGACCCGTTGACAAAGTAATTCGAGACGCGCTCGATTATTCTATAATTGTGCTAGAAGCTGAGGGGATCACTTCCGAAGTTCTCGAAAAAATGAATTCTATCCCGAGTGTAACAGAGGTAACGACCGTCGGAAATGCCTTCGAGATTAAGGTTCAGGGAAGTAACAGCGACGAAGTTAGAGCCTCAATCGCCGGTCTTATCATCAGAATGGGCGGAAAACTCTACACAATAAAGCGGGCGGACAATCTGCTCGAAAGAGCGTATATCGAAGCGCTGAAGCGCGACGATCATTTCTCCGGAGCAACCCCGCGTCAAATTCCCGGGACAGGTTGAGAATACGTGGGAAGAGCGGACGTCGTATTCACATTCGCGCGGTACGAAATTAGGCGAGCAGTGGCCCGCCGCAAGGTCCTGATAATAATTGCCATCACTGTACTGCTCGATATTCTGCCCTACGCCGCACTCTCCACGAGGCAAAGTGTAATCAGAGCTCTAGAACCCGGAGTTCTTCAGTACATATGGATAATCGGCGTCTTAGCAATCCAACCACTGTTTCTCAACTTTACCGCAATCCTGATCGCCGCTGGTGCAATGTCCGAAGAATATGAGCAGGGAACCGCGGAGCTACTTCTCTCAAAACCGGTCAAGAGAGGAGATTACTTTCTCGGAAAGTTTCTAGGGGGCTTTATGCTCTTTCTTGGCATTCTCCTTGTGAGCATCACACTCAACGTGGCTTCAGCTTACGCGGCCTTTGGTACGCAATACGGCCTGTCAATACTTCCGAGATTTTTCTTTATCCAGGCTTTTTCATCGCTGCTTTTCTTTTCTCTTGCGTTCATGCTGGGAGAATTGATGAGGAGATCTTCGCTCGCATACATTTTTTCATCTTTAATTTTCTTTGCGAGCATTGTAATTAACATCTACATGGAGTTTGTCTATACGCTCACGGGCGATGCTTTCTACAACACTGTCAGGTATTACTTACCGACATCGCCAGCGGACTCTTTCCCTGTGCAATATGCTATGCAGAATCTACATGGCACTACGGCTCTACGTATAATTGCCGAACTATTAGGCGAAACTGGCTCAGTTGAGCCATCCATTGTTTACTCTATAGTTTTGATCTTGATCTATGCTGTGGCGGGGATTGCAATCGCTGCGTCTTATTTCAGCTACGCGGATATTTCGAAAAAAGTCACCTGAGTTCTCAAGCAGATGAACGGAAGAAGCCAGACTTCTTAGACGATTGCTACAATAACAGCGATCACAAACGCTAGCGCGCCGAGAATTTGAGCGCCATTCTTCGCTCCTGAACTTGCTGAATCAACCAAGCCTGAGAAATTACTCAGTACTTCTCCGCCTATGGTTTTTACCTCGCTCTCGACCGCAAAACTTGCGAAATCAGCGGGAGCCAACCTCTCAAGGGCTTTTTCGTATAACATTGCAAGCACCGAAGCAAACCTCTCTGGGGTTGTTACATCGCCCAGGGCCAAGTATCCTTTAGCGTCCATGGTTTTCGCGGCTGTTACGTGAGTGTCGGACGTGCAAATCTCAAGTATCTTAGAATTGGTCTTGGCTTCGAATTGTTCCAGCGCCTTTTCTCTGAAACCGAGAACGGAATTATTCGAATCCACTATCACCAAAGAAAACCGTGTTTCAGGGGCCGCTGGCTTCTGAAAAAGGATGAATCCAATCCCCGCTGGACCAATGTCCTGCTCCATTTTTTCCTGGAGATCTGAGCTGTGTGAGACCCCGGCTTCAAATTCGCCTTCGACCGAATGAGCCAACTGCTCTAAAGCTCTTTTTGCAGCCAAGACAGCATCTTCGCACTCATTTTCGTTGGGCTTTTCGCCCTCGGAATTGTGCGTATCAATCACCAGCACATTTTTGAATTTGAGCTCGCCAACCGAATATCTCTCAATTTCACGCCGCACTTCGGAAGGAAAGTCCTCCATGCCAAACGGAGCTTGACTCACGGTGACAAGAACAGTTCTCCCAAATTCCAAAGCGCAAATGGTAGCTTTCCCTTGCTTTGTAACGATCGGGCCGCTCATTGTGTTTCCAGAATCGAGCTGGACCGGATCCTCTCTGAGACTCTTGACGTATCGATCAACTTGCTTCTTGGAACTGAGATTCAGATCGTGATCTGACATTGAATGGACCACCATAGGGAATTCAAGCGAGTCTTGTCGGAGACCTCGAAAGATATCGGCGGGAATGTTGCTAGACCCTATTGGATAAAATGGACCCGGGTGAATCCCTGGAACAATTATCTTCGCACCAAATGGATTGGAAAGACTGCTTTGATCCCTAGGTTCTCGTCCAGTTCTGAGTTCAAGCATCTGAGTTTGCACGCTTGTCTCCTTTGACGTCGCCTCTAGGATTCGCTCGAGATTCGTAGCATCTTCCGCCGCCCAGGCGTTCAGGAATGCTTGCAGAAGGGCAAAAGGTTTGTAGCTGCCGACTTTGATTCTGTCTATCGAAACAATGTATGCTTCGATTGCAATGATGGCGATTACCCCGCCTATAATCGCGGCCGCGGGATCTATTGAGCGTGTAAAAAGCCCGGCGGTAAAAATTCTGAACGAAAAGGTAACAGGGCCCAGCAAGAGTAGCGGTTGCACAAATGCGATCGGAATCGCGTCGCGTGGCTTTGGGTAAAAGAGGGAGCCTATTATTAGCGCACGAAATCCTACAGCGTAAAAAAATCCGACAATTACGAGTGCAATGAGACGAGTAACGTCGTGGGATATCAACGAAACCACTAGTCCTGCAAAAGACAAAACGAGCCAGAATGCGTTGCTCAGTATGGTTAACGATGCGAGTCTTCGAAAGGTTGCGACCTTTCTCGTGTGCAAAATGCGCCTGTCTATTTCTACGCTAACCAGAAGCAAGACTTCGGTAAGTATGAGATACAGGGCAATTAGGTTGTAAGGAGTCGATAGTCCGAGGCGTGTAATTGCGGTTACGCCTAGGGCGATCACACTTGCGTAGGCAATCGTCCTGTTTCTCGCTGGCAATCGAAACAGGTGCCTGTACCGTCTGTGGAGATTGCTCGTGGAATCAGGTTTCTCACCAACCGGCGCCGTCCCCTGTTGGTTTTGCCCGGCTAATGCGTCCAAATTTTTTCGCTTCTGTATTTGGAATGCTCGTCGGAGTGACGAGACTCAGCTAGAACGGAGATTAGCTTATCGTCAAAAATTCTACTTAGACTAACGGCATGGAATACGTGGCAGAAGCGAACTAGTAGGTCTAGGAAGTCGGGATAAGGCCTCGAAGAACTATCGCGACTATGACCAGTACTACTGAGAGAACCACCACTACCTCGGGACGAATCTTGATGCCCAAGGTTTCATCCTCGAAGAAACGAAGCAATCCCGCACTAGAAGCTGGCATCGGGGACTTGTTCTTGTCTTTCTTGCTGCTCAAGCCGAATCCTTCCTACCTTCGCGTAAATAAATACATTATCGCTTACTGCGTGGACTTTGACTCTCCAAGTGCCCCTTCGCTCTGGCCCTCCCAACGAGCTTCTGAGATATTGCCTCTCCGGCGTACTCCATAGCGAGTGATTGCGGACTCTGTAGAGACTTTGAGAGAAGATAAATTAGGAAGTCGCCGTCTTCGCGCCTTAGGATGCCGTAGTGAATTCCGACTCCCTTTACCAGTCGATCCACGAACATTCTCGTAAAGATGACTCTGTGAACTATAGAATCGCCGTATCTTCTGAGAGTGATGATAGTCGTCTTGCATACGCGCGACAGCTCGAGCAGCGCGTTGGTGACCTCAACGGTATTCGAGCAGCTCTCGAGCCCTCTCGAGCTGAGACAGCGTACGAAAGAATCTTCCTTGAACGGCAGGGAAGTGATCGAGGCTACGACGACCTCGCCCGCAAATCCCTTGCTCTTTCTCGTCGTGAGCTCAACTGTGTTTTTCGCAATCGCGACGCATTCCATGTAGTTGAGTATAAGGGACTCCTCGAGCTTGTCCGCACCTGCGTCTAGGATAGTACCGGACTCCTCGTAAAGGAAGTATCTCAAAACATCTTCAAGGCTCGCAAAAGCGGGGAGCGACGAAACGGCGAGATTAGGCGCACCGAGTTTTTCTCTTGACTTGCGGATTTCTTCTTCCTGCTGCTCTCGTAGCCAATCTTCGTAAGTGTAGTTTTTCTTGTATGAGGTAGTCGAATCGGTACCCGTCTCACTGTTCTGGCTTGATGCTGAGGCGTCGTAAGGTTGTTCTTCGGAACTCATGTGAGAAGATTTACGCCAACTTTTCTCATAAAAACAGTGCAAAAACAGGACGTGAGTGAAATAATTCTGTACGTGCATCGTTGTTTAAGAAGTTTATTTCGAGACTAGTGTATCGCAATTGAGCTTTTAACAAAAAAATCAGACTATTGATCCGATTCGATTTTCTGCATAGCTCCAAAGAAATCACGACCCCTCTGCAAGAGTTAAAGAGCGTCGTAATCTCCATAACTATTGAATTTTCCGTAACTTCGAATTAGGAACGCCATTGGAAATGACTCCGCTGCTATTCTTTTTCTTGATGTTTCTTGGTTCGATCGCCGCGGGAACTATCGGCTCAATAGTGGGG